>NZ_JAEVHN010000109.1:0-13391 GCF_016803375.1 Micromonospora sp. 4G55 | reverse complement strand
ACCTCGCCGGCCGCGTGGGGCTCGCTGCCGGGCTGCGTCGCCGGCTCGTCCACGTTGACCCTGCCGCCCGGGGGCGCACTGCGCGTCGGGGCTGGAGTGCTTCGGCCCGGTGCGGTTGCGCGGCGACCGGGCCGTGGCGCCGCAGGTGTCCTGCGACGGCCGGCACACCTGGGAGGCCTATGTGGAGGGTGAGCTGCCTCCCGCACTGGTCGGCGCGGGCCACGCGGCGGTCAGCGCGGACCCGGCCGTCCGCCGGGTCTGCAACGCGCGGACCTTCCGGCTCACCAGCGGGCTGGCCTATCCCACCGGCTGGAATCTGGAGATCCTGCCGCCGAGCGGCACGGACACCGGCCGGACCTACCGCTGCCTGGCCGGCAAGGGCGTGGACGCGCTCGCCTCGCCCACCCTCATCGGTCCCTGAGGTCGTCCAGCTCCTCCAGTTTCGCGCGGACGGCCGCGCTGTCCAAGGCGTCGAGGGTGTCCGCGTCGAGCACCGGGGGGCCAGCGTCCGGCGGCCCCGGCGGGGTGCCGCCCGTCGTCGAGGGCTGCTCGCGCAGGGCGGCCACGGCGGTGCCGGCGACCGTGGCCAGCAGCACGCAGAGCAGCGCCAGCCCCACCGTCAGGATGTTGGCGGGGTGCCGCACGAGCAGGGTCACCAGCACCGCGACGGCGGCGAGCGACGCCACCGCCGCCACGGCGCGGGGGTCCGGCCTGAGGATTCGTCCCACCCGACAAGCATCTCCGGGCGGGACGCGCTGTCAATCCGCGCACCGGTGGGTCGCCGGCCACCCGGTGCGATGATCCGATCACTTCGTCCGAAGGGGGAACGCCGATGCGCCGGACGTCCCGGATCGTCGTCGCACTGCTGGTGTCGGGCCCGCTCGGCGCCTGCGGGTCCGGGTCGTCGCCGGAGGAGGCCCGCCCCTCCGTGCTGGTCACCACCTCCGCCGCCGCACCCTCGCCGCCAGCGGCGAGGGTGTCTCTCCCCGAGGCCCTGTCCCGCTACGTGACCGCCACCTACGGTGGCGACCACCGGTACGTCGGTGACTGCGCCAGCGCCCGGCCGGACCCGCGGGCCGTCTGCTCGCTGGAGAAGGGCACTGTGGACGCCGGCACCGGGTACGCCGTCGGCGCGCCGTACAGCGAGATCGACGCTTTCCTGCTGCTGCGGGAGGACGCCGCCGGTTGGCGGGTGGTCGACGACCATGTGCCGCCGGAATCGGGCGGGCCGACCTCCGGGCCGGAGCCGGACTGGTTCGCGAGGGTCGGCTCCTGAGTGGCGGAAGGATGCCAAACAGCGTCGACAATGAAGATTTCGTTACATCGTCCGGATAATTGGTCTCTTTGGTGGTGTTTTGCCGGGCCGCGCTCATTGTCCGCCGCCCCTAGGGTGACGGAGGTCGAGGGTCACCTCGACGTACCCCGTCCTCCACCGGAAGGCAGCACATGCCACGTATTTCCCGGTCCCTGGCCGCGGCAGGAATCGCCGGCCTCTTCCTCGCCGGATCGGCGGTCGCGCCCGCAACCGCGTCGCCCGTCACCACCGGCTGGGGTCGACCCACCACATCGGACCGCACCAGTCCCGCCGAGGCCCGGCGGGTCGACCGCGTGCCCACGCCCAAGCTCGACTGGTACGCCTGCTACGGCTACGCCGAGTGCGCGACCACCCGGTTGCCGCTGGACTACGACCAGCCCAAGGGGGCCACCACCGAGATCGCGCTGCTCCGGGTCAAGGCCCGCGACAAGCAGGCCCGGATCGCAGCCTCTTCCTCAACCCGGGCGGCCCCGGCGGCTCGGGCACGGACATCGCGCTCGCCGCGCCGTACTTCCTCTCCGACGAGCTGCTGGACCGCTTCGACATCGTCGCGTCGACCCGCGCGGCGTCGCCGCCAGTGACAACGTCAAGTGCTTCCCGTCGGTCAAGGACCAGACCAGGGCGTACGCCGGGCTGAACGTGGCGTTCCCGTGGACGAAGGCCGAGGAGAAGGCGTACATCGACTCGTCGAAGGCGGTCGGCAAGGCCTGCTCCACCACCGGCAAGCCGCTGACCGGGGCGATGTCCACCGCCGAGGTCGCCCGGGACATGGAGGTGCTGCGCCGGGCGGTGGGCGACAAGAAGCTCAGCTACCTCGGCTTCAGCTACGGCACCGCGCTCGGCCAGTACTACGCCAACATGTTCCCGGACCGGTTCCGCGCGCTGGTCGTCGACGGGGTGCTCGACCCGAACGCCTGGGTCGGCCAGGGCAAGGCCCGCGGCGACCTCCAGGAGACCCGGCTGCGCAGCGCCGACGGCGCGTACAAGGCGCTGCACGAGATCCTGCTCCGCTGCGACAAGGCCGGCGAGCGGGCGTGCCCGCTGGCGGCCGGCGACCCGGTCGCCTCGTACGAGCTGGTGGCGCAGCGGCTGCGCAAGAAGCCGGTGGTGATCGAGGATCCGGACGGTGAGTCGTTCACCGTGAGCTACGCCGACTTCGTCGGGGCCAGCCTCAGCTCCCTCTACAGCCCGTACGGCTACGCCGACATCGCCTCGATCACCGCCGACCTGCTGGTGCTCACCGATCCGGGATCGGCCACCGCGGCCCGCCTGGCGCAGGCCCGCACGGCCGTCGCCAAGCGCGCCGAGCAGGCCCGGCAGCAGCGCCGGTACGACTTCCCGTACAACAACGGGCTGGAGACGTTCCTCGGTGTCGACTGCACCGACGCGTACCACCCGACGAACGCGGGTGCCTGGCCGGCGCTGACGGCCAAGGAGGACAAGCGGGCCCCGTACTTCGGGCGGGCCTGGGGCTGGAGCGCCGCGCCGTGCGCCCGGGACACCTGGACGGTGCGCGACGAGGACGCCTACACCGGTCCGTTCAACCGGAAGACCAGCGCCCCGGTGCTGGTCGTCGGAAACTACTGGGACCCGGCCACCAACTACGACGCGGCGGTCAGCTCGGCGAAGCTGCTGCCGAACAGCCGGCTGCTCAGCAGCGACAGCTGGGGGCACACCGCCTACGGGACGTCCGCCTGCGTGACCGGCGCCGTC
This sequence comes from Micromonospora sp. 4G55, assembly GCF_016803375.1. Lineage (NCBI taxonomy): Bacteria > Bacillati > Actinomycetota > Actinomycetes > Micromonosporales > Micromonosporaceae > Micromonospora > Micromonospora sp. 4G55. The sequence goes on along the minus strand of NZ_JAEVHN010000109.1, from coordinate 10,363 downwards.
GACGCCTACCTACTCAAGGGCACGTTGCCGAAGAAGGGCACCCTCTGCACCGGTGACGTGCAGCCCTTCGTCGAGGTGCCGGCCGAGCCGGAGACGTCGCGGGCCGCCGCGCCGAAGAGCGCGCTGGCCGCCGAGGGCGAGCCGGCCCGGGGCGAGCCGAAGCGGCTCCCGCCGGTCGTCGCGCCGCGGCCCGCCGTGGGGACGCTGACGCTGCCCTGACGGTGCACTGAAGGACGCCGGGGTACGGCGGGCGCTCGGGTCGCCTGTCGTACCCCGGTCACTTTCCACGCCGATCCAATGACCACCGAAGTGGTGGGAAACCGCTACTGTCGGTGTCCCGCAGGCCGTGTCCGTCAGCGAGGTAGTTCGATGAAAGACAGCTCCTCCCCGAGGTTCCGCTCGGTCGCGACCACGCTGGCCGTGGCGCTGACCCTGACGCTGGCCGCCGCGGCCGGTTGCGACAACCGGCAGGATCCGCCGCTCCCCTCGGTGCTGGACAAGTTGCGCGAGTCGCACATCGACGGCCAGCCGAAGATCAGGGTCGGGGTGGCGGCCACCGAGCCGCTGATGGGCGAGCTGCGCAACGGCACCTACGTCGCTTCGACGTCGAGATCGCCCGGTACATCGCCGCCTCGCTGGGTTACGAGGGCGACCAGCGGATCGACTTCGTCTCGCTGGCCACCGAGGACCGCATCCCGGCCCTTCAGGGCGGCGTGGTCGACCTGGTGGTCTCCAGCTTCTCGATCACCGAGGAGCGCAAGAAGCAGGTCGCCTTCGCCGGGCCGTACTTCGTCACCACCCAGGAGGTGATGGTCCCGAACCGGTTGAAGGACAAGATCCGCACCATCGAGGACCTCCGCGACCCGGCGTACAAGGTCTGTACCAGTGGCGGCTCGACCACCGAGGCAGAGCTGGAGAAACACCAGGTCAAGGCGCTGGTGGTGAAGCGGGTCGGCGACTGCGTCAACGGCATCCGCGAGGGGCGGTACGACGCGGTCAGCTCCGACGAGACCATCCTCGCCGGCTTCCTCTCCCAGTACCCGACCGAGTTCGAGATCGTCGACATGCCGTTCGGCACCAGTGAGACGCTCGGCATCGGGGTGCCGATCGGCGATCCGGCCCTGCGCGACCTCGTCGCCTTCTTCCTCGACAAGAGCTACCAGCAGGGGCGCAGCGGGATCAGCAGTCCCTGGCTGACCGCGTACAACCGGACGCTGGGGCCCTGGATGAAGGCGCCGAAGTCGCAGCCGCAGCCGTTGGACGTACCCAAGCTGGTCGACTTCGACGACAAGGCCCCCCGGCGGTGAGCGCCCCGGCGGTGCCCGCCCAGCGTGACGTGGGCCCCGCCGGGCCGGCGCGGGAGGGGAGCGACCCGGCCGAGCGGCGGGCCCGGGCCAGCCAGTCGTTCTGGACGGCCGTGGTCGGCGTACCGGCGATCTTCTCCGTGCTCCGGCTCGGCGTCGAGGCCGGCGGCGAACTCCAGACCACCCTGCTCCTGGTGGCGAACGTCGGCCCGGTGAACCTGCTGGCCGGCTTCCTCACCACGGCCGCCCGCCTGCTCTCCACCGGCCTGGTCGCGGTCTTCGCGCTCGGCGCGGTGCTCCGGGTGAGCGTGGAGCGGATGCCGGCCGGGATCCGCCGACCGCTCTTCGCCCGTTGGGTCGACATCACCCCGGCCTGGTTCGTGGTCGCCAGCTTCCTGCTCGCCCTGGTCACCTGGCAGCTGCTCTACCTGCCGCTGCTGATCCCGGCGTTCGTCGCCGCCTTCCAGCTCACCCCGGCCCGGTTGCACGAGCAGGTCGCCCCCCCGGCTGCTGCTGCTCGCCGCCCTGTTCGTCGGGTACGCCTGGCTGCTCGCGCCGACCCTGCGGGACGCCTGGCGGCAGGAGGAGTTGCTGGCCCTGCTGTTGCTCGTCGCGCCGCCGCTGCTCGCGCTCGGCGTCACCGGTCCGCTGCCGGCGGCGGTGATCCGGCCACTGGCCTCGCTGACCGAGGCGGCCGTGCTCGCCATGCTGGTCTGGGCCGCGCTGCCGGTGATCAGCACGCCGGTGCTGCCGCTCACCGTCACCACCGTGGAGTCGACGCCCGGCGTCACCGAGGACGTCCGGGGGCACGTGGTGACCGTGGACGACGTGAACGTGGTCCTGCTCCAGGAGCGCGGCGGTGTCCGCTACGTGCCGGTGGACCAGGTGCGCGCCCAGGTGCTCTGCCCCAGCGAGGAGGAACTGCCCCGGCACCGGCTGCGCATCCGCGACTTCCACGTCGAGGACTCGCTGCTGGAGGGGACGGGCCGGCGGGTCCGCCCGGTGCACCGCATCGACGCCGCCTGCCGCGCCGTGCGCTGAGCCGCCCCACCAGAAGTGCGAGGGCCCGCCCGGCGCCCGGGCCCGGCGTCGCCCCGCCGGCCCCGGGCGCGGCCGATCAGCCGAACGCGGTGGTGTAGTACCGCACCCGGTAGAAGCGGGCGCCGCTCTTGCTGTGGTTGCCGGAGCTGAAGTGGATGGTGCGGCTCCAGTCACCCTCGCCGGAGCCCGGCACCACCCAGGTCCGCACCCCGTTCGGCAGCCGGGTGTACGCCTTGACGTGGTCGGCCCCGCTGACCTGGCTGGAGGTGAACTGCCAGCTGTTGCCGGCGTACACCAGTTGCAGCGAGCGCACGTTGTACGACGAGGTGAAGAAGTAGCCGCCGCCGTCGTGGTCGGGCAGGATGTCGTGCCCGACCTTCGCCCGGCCCGCGCCGTCGCTGAAGGTCAGCTTCGTCCGGTACGACAACCGGGTGCTGGACCCGTTGCCGGTGATCCCGTAGAGGCGGACCTCACCGGTGCCCACGGCGATGACGAAGCCGTTCTGGTTGTAGATGACTCCGTGCGCGCCGGGGAAGCCGTAGAACTTGACGGCCCGGGTGCCCGGCTTGCCGCCGTTGGTCGACGGCACGAACAGGTGCAGGCCGCCGCCGCTGGCCGAGCCGGTCGGCCCCTTGGAGGTGGCCACCACGATCGCCCCCTTGCCCTCGATCCGCTCGATCGAGTGCGGGTTGCCGTCCACGGCCGCCTGCCAGACGATCCCCCCCGGTCCGCGAGGAGCTGATCGCACTCTCGTCGATCATCGCGGCCCGGCCCAGGTAGTCGCCCACCCCGGAGGACGTCACCAGCATGACGTTGCCCCAGTTCGCGGTGCCCCGCCGCTTGACGTCCGAGAGGTTCGTCCACGTACCGGTGGTGCTCGGCGCCTTCCACAGCACCGTGCCGCTGCTCCAGGCGGCCGGGTTGAACCTGAGGATCCGACCGCTGGCCTGCTCGGTCGCCATCACGTAGTGGGTCGCGGCCTCGGCCGGCCCGGCGGCGGGCGCGGCCACCGCCGCGCCGGCGAGCCCTCTGAGTACGGCTCTTCTGTCCATGACACCCTCCCCTGTGGTCTGTCACCGCTGATCGTGACAGTGGGGAGTCGTCGGATCACGCTGTCGGTCCGGTCACCCTTTCGGTACGGTTCGCCACGATGACTGATCCACTCTCCGCCGAGCAGGCCGTCATGGCGCTGCTGACGGCGATGCGGACCTGCCGCCGGGACCTGGAGTGGTTCGTCATCGACGGCGTCTGGCTCGGGTACGACTGGCCCGGCGAAGTCCTGTGCTCCGGCCGCCTGGACGTCGGCTGGGGCGACGAACCGGCGCGGTTCGAGATGTTCCAGGAGGTGCGGATGGTCTTCGAGGCGGCGGAGGTGCGCACCAACGAGCTGTACCTCAGGGTGCGCCTGGAGCCGTCCGCCGAGGCGTGCCGGGTGGAGTCGGTGATCGAGGCGCACCTGGACGTGCCGATGGGCCGGCGTGGCGAGGGCTCCCACGTGCTGCACCGGCACGTCTCCATCGGCTTGACCCTGCCGCAGGCCCTGGATGTCCTTCCGGACCACCTGAATGGGCTCTACCGCTACGACGGCTGGACCACCGACCTCGGTCTCCGTCACCGCTGACCGCCCGGGCCGGGGACTCTGACGGGAGCGCCCGGCCGGGGAGTCGAGCGGGCTCAGTAGGACTTGTCCTGGCCGAGGACGTGCTGGGCGACGAAGTTGAGGATCATCTCCCGGCTGACCGGGGCGATCCGGCCGGCGCGTACCGCGCCGAGCAGGGTGGCCACGCCGTACTCGGTGGTCATGCCGGCCCCGCCGAGGGCCTGCACGGCGGTGTCCACGGCCAGCGCGGCGGCCTCGCCGGCGGCGTACTTGGCCATGTTGCCGGAGATGCCGGCCTCCAGGTCGCGGCCGGCGTCGTACAGGGTGGCCGCCTTGTGGATCATCAATCGGGCCAGTTCGACCTGCACCGCCGCGTGCGCGAGGGGGTGCGCCACGCCCTGGTGCGAGCCGATGCTCCGGCCGCCCCAGACCTTGCGGGTGGCGGTGTACTCGCTGGCCCGCTCGATCGCGTACCGGCCGGTGCCGGCGCCCATCGCGGCGACGGTGATCCGCTCCGGGTTGAGCCCGGCGAACAGCGCCGGCAGCCCGGCGTCCAGGGACTCGCCGACCAGCGCGTCGGCGGGCAGCCGCACGTCGTCGAGGTAGAGCAGGAACTGGTTCTCCGGGGAGAGGATCTCCATGTCCAGTTTGGAGCGGGTCAGCCCCGGCGCGTCGGTCGGCACGATGAACAGCGCCGGCTTGAGCTTCTGAGGAGACGCGTCCGCTGAACCGGACTGGCCGTCTCCGACGGCGACACGGGCCACGACCAGTACGTACTGCGCCTCGTCGACCCCGGAGATGTAGCACTTGCGGCCGGAGAGCAGCCAGTCGTCGCCGTCACGGCGGGCCATCGTGCCGAGCCGGTGGAAGTTCGAGCCGGCCTCCGGCTCGGTGATCGCGAAGACGATCTTCTGGGTGCCGTCGGCCAGGCCGGGCAGGTGGCGCTTGCGCTGCTCGTCGGTGCCGTGCTTGTTGATCACCGTGGCGGCGATGGCCGGGGAGACCACCAGCAGCAGCAGCGGGCAACCGGCCGCCGCCAGCTCCTCGCAGACGAGGGCCAGTTCGGTGATGCCGCCGCCCCCGCCGCCGTACTCGGTGGGGATGTTGACGCCGAGGTAGCCCAGCCGGCCGGCCTCGCTCCACAGCTCGGTGGTGTGTTCCCCCGACTTCGCTTTCGCTACGAAGTAGGAGTGACCGTACCTGCGGCCCAGCGCGCGGACGGCGTCGCGGAGCTGGTCCTGCTCGGGGGTGAGGTCGAAGTTCATCGCGGGTCCTCCTCGGGGTTCGACGGCTCCAGGTCGCGGCGCGGCGTCAGACGCGCCGAGCTGGAGTTGTCGATAACGGCCAGCACGGCGCCGGTGTCGACCTGGCCGCCGGCCGGCACCGGCAGTTCGGCGACCACGCCGTCGGTCGGGGCGAGCACGGGGTGTTCGAGCTTCATCGCTTCCAGGGTCAGCAGCAGGTCGCCGGCGGCGACCCGCTGACCGACCGCCACGTGCACCCGGCTCACCGCGCCGGGCAGCGGCGCCAGCAGCGACCCGGCCGCCAGTTCCGTGGTGGGCAGCGGGAACCGGGGCAGCTCGGTCAGGCTCGTCGCCCCGTCCGGGCAGTCCACGAAGACCGCCGACCCCACCCGGTGTACGCGGAACGCCCGGCGCACGCCGTCCACGTCGAGCACGACCCGTTCGGGGGCGGCCTCGACCAGGGTCACCACCGGTGCGGCGGGCCGCGATCCGGCGCCGCCCGTCGGCTCGTCGCCGGTCGCGGCACTTCCGTCCGCTGCCGGGGCGGCGTCGGCCGTGCCGGCCGGGCCGGGATCGGCGGACCGGAACGGTGGCGTGGTGGACCACTCGGCGAGCCCGCCCGTCCGGTCCAGGCGGTAGCGCACCTCGATCTCGCCGCCGTCCGGCCCGGCGTGGCGGGTGAACTGCGGGAATGCCGGCACGTTCCGCCAACCGGAGGGAAGCCCGGCGAGTACGCCCGCCTCGGCGCGGCGGGCGGCGGCCGAGGCGAGCGCGGCGGCCAGCGCCGCCAGCGGCGACCGGTCGGCGGGAGCAGCGGGGCGAAGACCTCGGGGTGCCGGTCCAGGAAGCCGGTGTCCGCCTCGGCCGCCGCGAACTCGGCGCTGCGCAGCACCCGGACCAGCAGGTCCCGGTTGGTGGCGACGCCGTGGAACTCGGCCCGGGCCAGCGCACCCGCCAGCGCCCGGACCGCCTCCGCCCGGGTCGGCGCCCAGGCGACCAGCTTGGCCAGCATCGAGTCGTAGTGCACGCCCACCGTCGAGCCGTCCGTCACGCCGGAGTCCAGTCGCAGCCCCTTCGTCGGGGTGAACGCCCCGGTCACCCCCGAAACGGCGAACCGGTGCAGGGTGCCGGTCGCGGGACGGAAGCCCTGGGCCGGGTCCTCCGCACAGAGGCGTACCTCGATCGCATGGCCGTCGGTCGGCGGGGTCGTCGCCACCGGCAGCGGCTCGCCCTCGGCGACCAGCAGTTGCAGCCGGACCAGGTCCAGCCCGGTGACCGCCTCGGTGACCGGGTGCTCCACCTGGAGCCGGGTGTTCATCTCCAGGAAGTAGAACTCGCCGGTCGGGGCGAGCAGGAACTCCACCGTGCCCGCGCCGACGTAGTCGACGGCCCGGCCGGCGGCCACCGCCGCCTCGTGCAGCCGCTGCCGCAGCTGCGGCCCGACGACGGCCGGGGCCTCCTCGACGATCTTCTGGTGCCGGCGCTGGATCGAGCAGTCCCGCTCGCCGAGGGCGACCACGGTGCCGTGGGTGTCGCCGAAGATCTGCACCTCGACGTGCCGGCCGCGCTCCACGTACCGCTCGACGAAGACCGTGCCGTCGCCGAAGGCGGCGGCCGCCTCGCGGCGCGCGGAGGCGACGGCCTCGGCGAGGTCGACGGCGTCGCGGACCACGCGCATGCCCCGCCCGCCGCCGCCGGCGGACGCCTTGACCAGCACCGGGAAGTCGGTGATCTGGTCGGGGTCGGTCCAGGTCGGCAGCATCGGCACGCCCGCCTCGGCGAGCAGTGCCTTCGCCTCCATCTTGTCGCCCATCGCGGCGATCGCCTTGGCCGGCGGGCCGACCCAGGTCAGCCCCGCGTCGGTCACCGCCGCGGCGAACTCGGCGTTCTCGGCGAGGAAGCCGTAGCCCGGGTGGACGGCGTCCGCGCCGGTCCGCCGGGCCGCGTCCAATATCTTCTCGATCCGCAGGTACGTCTCGGCCGGGGTGTTCCCCGGCAGCCGCACCGCGTGGTCGGCCTCGGCTACGAACGGCGCGTCGGCGTCGGCGTCGGAGTGCACGGCGACCGTCTCGATGCCGAGCGCGCGGCAGGTGGCGAAGACCCGGCGGGCGATCTCGCCCCGGTTGGCGACCAGCAGTCGGGTGATCATGAGTGTGCCCCTCACATCCGGAAGACGCCGAAGCCGTCGGCGCCCTTCACCGGTCCGTTGTGGATCGCCGACAGGCAGAGCCCGAGGACGGTACGGGTGTCCCGGGGGTCGATCACCCCGTCGTCGTAGAGCCGGCCGGAGAGGAAGAGTGCGCCGGATTGGGACTCGATCTGCTGCTCGACCATCATCCGCATCGCCGCGTCGGACTCCTCGTCGTAGTCGCGCCCCCGGGCGGCGGCGGCCTGCCGGGCGACTATGGAGAGCACCCCGGCGAGCTGCGCCGGCCCCATCACCGCCGACTTCGCGTTCGGCCAGGTGAACAGGAACCGCGGCTCGTACGCCCGGCCGCACATGCCGTAGTTGCCGGCGCCGTAGGAGGCGCCCAGGTTGACCGTCAGGTGCGGCACGGTCGAGTTCGAGACCGCGTTGATCATCAACGCGCCGTGCTTGATGATGCCGCGCTGCTCGTACTCGGTGCCGACCATGTAGCCGGTGGTGTTCTGGAGGAAGACCAGCGGGGTGTCGGCGGCGTTGGCGAGCTGGATGAACTGGGCAGCCTTCTGCGCCTCCGCGCTGAACAGCACGCCCCGGGCGTTGGCCAGCACCCCGACCGGGTACCCGTGCAGCTCACCCCAGCCGGTGACCAGCGCCGTGCCGTAGGCCGGCTTGAACTCGTCGAACTCACTGCCGTCGAGCACCCGGGCCAGCACCTCCCGGGGGTCGAACGGCACCTTGAGGTCGGCGCTGGCGATGCCGAGCAGCTCCTCTGGGTCGTACTTGGGGAGCTGGGGGATTGGGTTGCGCGGCGGCGGGCCCTGCTTGCGCCAGTTGAGCCGGCGCACGCACTGCCGGGCCAGCCGGATGCCGTCCCGCTCGTCCTCGGCCAGGAAATCGGCCAGCCCGGACGTGCTGGCGTGCATCGCCGCCCCGCCCAGCGACTCGTCGTCGGTGACCTCGCCGGTGGCCATCTTCACCAGCGGCGGACCGGCCAGGTACACCTGCGACCGGTCCCGGATCATGATGACGTGGTCGGACATCCCGGGCACGTACGCGCCGCCCGCGGTGGCGTTGCCGAAGACCACGCTGACCGTGGGGATCTTCGCCGCGGAGAGCCGGGTCAGGTCGCGGAACACCCGGCCGCCCGGGATGAAGATCTCCGCCTGGGTGGGCAGGTCCGCCCCCGCCGACTCGACCAGGTTGACCATCGGCAGCCGGTTGGCCAGGGCGATCTCGCCGGCCCGGCGGGTCTTCGCCAGCGACCAGGGGTTGACCGCTCCGCCGCGTACCGTCGGGTCGTTGGCGACGACCAGGCACTCCACGCCCTCGACCACGCCGATGCCGGTCACCACGCTGGCCCCGACCGGGAAGTCGGTGCCGTACGCCGCCACCGGGGACAGCTCCAGGAACGGGCTGTCCGGGTCGAGCAGCAGCTCGATCCGCTCCCGGGGGAGCAGCTTGCCGCGCGCGTGGTGCCGGGTCACGTACTTCTCGCCACCGCCGGCCCGGGCCCGGTCCAGCGCGGCGTCCAGCTCGGCGAGGCGTTCCAGCAGGGCCTCCCGGTTGGCCCGGTAGGTCGGCGAGGAGGGGTCGAGCGTGCTGTCCAGTGTGCTCACAGGCCCATGCCCTTCGCGATGATCTCGTTCATGATCTCGGTGGTGCCGCCGCCGATGCCGAGGATCCGGGCGTCCCGGTAGTGCCGCTCCACCTCGGCGTCGCGCAGGTAGCCGAAGCCGCCGTGCAGTTGCAGCGCCTGGTCGACCACCTGGTCGCAGGCGGCCACCGCGACGTTCTTCGCCATCGCCACCTCGGTCACCACCGGCTCGCCCGCCGCGACCCGGGCGGCCACCTCGTGCACGTACGCCCGGGCCGCCTCGGCGCGGGTGTGCATCTCGGCGAGCCGGTGCCGGACCAGTTGCCGGCTGGCCAGCGGGCGGCCGAAGGTGGACCGGTCCCGGCACCAGCGGGTGGCCAGCTCGACGCAGCGCTGCGCGGTCGCGTACGCCTGGGTGGCCAGCGAGAGCCGCTCCGCGGCGAAGTGCTGCATGATCGCGAGGAAGCCGGTGTTCTCCTCGCCGATCCGGTTGGTCACCGGCACCCGGACGTCGACGAAGGACAGTTCGGCGGTGTCCGAGCAGTGCCAGCCCAGCTTCTCCAGCCGGCGCCCGACGGTGAAGCCGGGCGTGCCCTTGTCGATGACCAGCAGGCTGAGCTCCCCGCTGCCCGGGAAGTCGGTGCAGACCGCGGTGGTCACGAAGTCGGCCCGCACCCCGCTGGTGATGTAGGTCTTCGAGCCGTTCACCACGTAGTGGTCGCCGTCCCGGCGGGCGGTGGTGCGGATCGCGGCGACGTCCGAGCCGCCGTCCGGCTCGGTGATCGCCAGCGCGCCGATCATCGTCCCGGCCAGGGTGGGCCGCACGTACCGGTCGACCAGGTCGTCGTCGCCGCGGAGCTGGCCGCCGCCGAGCCGGCCGCGGAGCAGGCCGCCGCTCTGGCCGCCGGCGGCGGCGACCATGTGCGGCAGCGCGATGCCGTGCGTGAAGAGGGCCGCGATCAGCCCGGACGAGCCGCCGGAGCGGATGATCTCCTCGGTGACGACGATCGAGTCGAGCAGGTCGCCGCCGCTGCCGCCGACCGATTCGGGGAAGCCGATGCCGAGCAGGCCGATCTTCGCGGCGGTGGCGTGCAGCTCGCGCGGCACCTCGCCGGCCCGCTCCCAGTCGGCCAGGTGCGGCAGCACCTCCCGGGTGACGAAGGCCCGGGTCAGCTCGCGCAGCTGCCGCCGTTCCGGGGTGTCCACGATGCTCATGCGCCGGCCTCCCCGACTCGTTCCGGTGACCCCGCCGGCCGGTCCGCGGGCAGGTCGACGACCCGGCAGCGCAGCAGCTCCCCGAGCGCCTTGGCCTGCGGGTCGAACCGCGTGGAGGCGGCCACGCCCTGCCCGAGCAGCCCCCGCACCACGAAGTTGACCGCCCGCAGGTGGGGCAGCTCGTAGCGCTCGACGGTCAGCGGGGCGGTCTCCGGCAGC
>NZ_JAEVHN010000108.1:0-13719 GCF_016803375.1 Micromonospora sp. 4G55 | reverse complement strand
GGCAGCGCCGGCACCGGCAGCGTGTAGCGCCGCCCGGTCGGCCAGGACGGCCAGCCGACCACCGAGGCCAGCGCGGCGGCGACCTCGCCGTCGGCGGCGACGACCTGCCGGACCGCGGTGACCAGCGCCGTCTCGTGCGCGTCGGTCCAGCCGGTGGGCGCGCCGGTGAAGTCCGGCCCGAGCGTCTTCGCCCGCACCAGCACCTGCTGCAGCTCGGTGGCGGCGCGGGGGCGGGTCCGGAACTCGGGTTTCTCCGCCGCCGAGGCGGGTGGGCCGAGGGCGACCAGTTGGTGGGCCCGGTACTGCTGCCAGCAGGCCAGCACCGCCACCGACCGCTCGGAGGTGAACAGGTCGCCGATCCGCGCCCGGCGGGGTGTGCCGTCGGCGCCGGGCACGTCCGCCACCGTCGGGGTGACCGCCGGGTCGGGGGAGTCCCAGCCGGTGGCGAGCAGGTCGTGCAGCCGCTGCCGGGCGAACGTCCACAGCCCGCGCCGCACTCCGTCGTGCCCGCGCAGCGCGAGGGCGTACCGGTGCATCCAGTGCCAGGAGCGCAGGCCGAGCAGCTCCAGGGTGGTGCCGATGCCCTCGCGGGCCGCCCCGGTGGGGTCGGCCTGCGCGGCCCGGGCCCGCAGGACCCGCAGGTCGGTGAAGAGCAGTCCCGCGCCGTCTCGGCCCCAGCCCGGCACGGCGGTCACGCCGCCCTGCCCGCCCAGGGCGTCGTACGCGTCGCGGTCGGTGGCGCGCAGGAACGCCAGGTACGCCCACAGCTCTCCGGGGTCGGCGGCGATGTCCAGCGCCGGCGGGCAACGTGGTCGGGGCGACCAGCGGCCCGTGCGCGCGCCAGCCGAACGGGCCGAACCGGATCACGCCGGGTCGCAGGCCTCCACCGAGTCGAGCCAGCCGCCGGCGCGTCCGGCACCCGGTTCTCCGCCACCGCGCGAAGCACCTTGAAGGTGGAGAGTTGCCGCGCGGCGCGTACCCCCGGATCGCCGCCCGCCGCGATGGCGGCGGCCAGGTCGCCCAGCGTGGGGCCGGCGGTGTGCCCCTGCGGGCGGGGCAGGATGGCCTCGGGCAGCAGCTCCGACTCGGCGGCGAGCACCGGGCCGGACCACTCGGGGGCGGTGACGTGCGGCCGGTGGGAGCCCAGCCGGATCAGCTCCGGGTGGCCCTCGGGGGCGCTGCCCGCGCCGGGCGGGCGGCCGGTCACCACCCGCGAGTACAGCCGCTGGTCGGCGGCGGTCACCTCGTCGAAGATCCACACGTTGGGCGCGGCCAACCGCTGCGGGCTGTCGCCGGCCACCTGCCAGGACTCCACCACCACCGGGCAGCGCCACCGCTTCTGCAGCCACCGCTTCATCGCCACCTGGGTGGCCAGGTCGGCCACCCCGCTGACCGGGCCGAGGTAGCGCTCGGCCTCCGGCACGTCCACCGGCTGCAGCCGGTCCGACCAGCGCGGCGTGGTCGACCCGGCCGCCTCGACGGCGGTACGGGCGGCCCGGGCGTACGTCTGGAACTCGCGCACCGCCCAATAGGTGACGATGCCGTACATTCCGTCGATCTCGCCCGGGGTGAGGAACCCCAGCGTGGCCAGGTCGTGCTGCAACCGGCTCACCCAGCGCTCGGTGACCAGCGCGGCCGGGCGCTCCACTCCGTCGTAGCGGGCCTTGGTGGTGGCGGTGGCGTCCCGGTCGTCGGGGCGCAGCAGCCAGCCGCCGTAGGGCGCGGTCTCGGTGAGCGAGCAGCCGTAGGAGAGGTCGACGGTGAACGTGCTCAGCGCGGCGGCGCGCTCCTCGCCCGGCAGGTGCCACCAGAGCCGCTGGGTGGCCGACTTGCACTCGCCGGCGGGCCAGTCGAACGTGATCTCGCCGAGGTTGTTGTAGCCGACGATCTCCTTGCCGCTCTCCCACGATCCCTTGTAGCGGTCCAGGTTGCGGGCCGCCGCCAGGTACTGGGCCAGGGCCTGGTCGCGGGGCAGACCCGCCGGGTCCACCACCGACTCGGGGGTGCCGTCGCGGCGTACCGTCGGGTCGGCCTCGTCGTGGCGGACGAACTCGACGTGCACGTTCCACTCCGGCTGTCGGATCAGCCGGCGCAGCGCGTCGATGTCGCTGACGGCGGGACGCCCCGACACCCACCAGCCGGTGACGTCGTCGGCGGCGACGGTCACCTGCAGGCCGGCCTGCATCCGCTGCCCCTCCTTGTCGGGCAGTTCGTTGGCCCAGCCCACCAGGTCGATCCACCCGGTGACGTCGAGCAGCGGCACGTAGCCGACGTTGTGCAGCGCCCGGGTCTTCCAGTCCTCGTTGCGGAAGGCGCTGGCGACGAAGCCGGCGATCACTCCCTCGGTGCGGTTGACCCCCTCGTACGGCTTCGCCGGGTCGGGTCCGCACCCGTACGGCAGGACGGCCGAGTAGCGGATCCGCTCGGCCGAGCCGAAGTGGATGTCGCCGCCGAGCAGCACCAGCCGGCGTCGGCGTACCCCGTCGGGGCCGGCCGGCGCGGCGGCGAACAACCGCCCGAGAATCTTGTGGACGGCCGCGTCGCTGGACACCCACGCGTCCTCGGCGTCCGCCGTCCACCGGCCCGCGGTCGCCCGAGCCAACGGCTGCGCCACCTGCTCCAGGATCGGCACCCCGAACAGCGCCACCGGTTGCGCGACCACGGTCACCGCGTCGTCGCCGAGCACCCCGCCACCGGTGATCATCTCGTCGAGGGGTGCGTCGTCCAGCAGCAGCCCGGCCGGGTGGCCGGCCCCGCCGGGGAACTGCCGCCAGGTGCGGGTGTCCAGCGCGACGAGCTGGTAGCGCGGCCAGGTGACCGTGTAGTGGTAGGTCAGCGCGCCCGCCGGCCGGACCAGTCGTCCCTCGGGCGTCACGCCGGTGGGCAGGCCGAGCCGGGTCCGCATCGCCTGGTCGTCGGCGTCGCCCGGGGTCGTCGACCAGCCGCGCAGCGCCGCCAGCGTCGCGCGCCCCGGCTCACCCGCCGCGCCCGCCTCGGCGAACCGCTCCGGGGTGTTGCCCCAGGCCTGGAACACCGCGAACGCGGCCATCGCGTTGCGCACGATTCGCCGGCCCAGCGGGGCGTTCACCACCGCGTCGGTCACCCAGGAGCGGGTCATGTTCCAGTCGTCGGTGACCTCGTGGTCGTCGGCGACCATCAGCGTGGGCACGTTCGCCAGTTGCCGGCGCACCGCCGCCAGTCCGGTCCGGAACGTCCGCAGCCCCAGCGCCTGCCGCTGCCACCGCTCGTACCGGCCGATGATCTCCTTCTGCTGGGCGCTCGGCGTGTACGCCCGGCCGGCGCGCATCAGGTCGTACACCGTCTCGCCCGGCCGCCGGTCCTGCGGGTCCTTCAGGATCCGGGTGTCGGCGGGCAGCACGTGCTCGAACGCCGGCCAGCTCTCCGGCCACAGCACGTCCGACCAGACCATCAGGTACATGCACAGGTACTCGCGCAGCGACATCAGGTGGCTGTCCGCCGCGCCGGAGGTGAACTTCGCGTCCCGCTCGATCGTGGTGGCCCGCTTCCCCGGCAGGTACGCCGCGTCGGTGGGCTGGGCGCTGGTCCCGATCGGCAGCGTCTCCGGCGCCAGGCCGAGCCGCGCGCCACCCCGAGGTACGCGGGCACCTCCGGATCGCTGCCGCTGGCCGGGACCGCGGGGTGGCCGTGGACCAGCGCGATCAGCGGGTCGGCCACGTCGTCGGCGTATATCTGGTCGCCGCCGAGCACCAGCTGGTGCGGCCGGAGCAGCGGGTCAGCGCCGGCCGTCGCGATGACCGAGTCGAGGGCGGGGAACGCGTCGTACCCCTCTCCGTGCGGCTTGCGGCACGACCCGTGGAAGATCCGCAGGCGGTTCGGGTCGGCCGGTGGGGTGGCGAAGGTGGGGAACGCCGGCACCGTGCCGGGCGCCTGCGGGTGCCCCTGGTACGTCAGCGCCTTCCGCGCGGTGGCCGCGTCGGCCGCCACCACGTCGGCGTCGAAGAGGCTGCCGGCGCTCGCGCCGCCGGAGAAGGACAGGTCGTAGCCGTAGAGGGTGCCGGGCTGGAGGGTGACCCCGGCGACGGTCACCGCGACGACGTGCAGCCGGTCGGCCAGGCGTACGGTCGTGCGGCTGGCCGTACCCACGGTCGCGCCCCTGGCGAAACCCGGGCCCGGGCCCACCGCGAAGACGGTCAGCGTCACCGTGCAGTCCGCCTTCAGGGCGACGAAGACGGTGGCACTGGTCGGGTCGACGCGCCGCACGATGGGGCCGCAGAACACCAGGGGCAGGCTGGACGGAACGGTCATGGTGGTCCCTTCGCCCTCGATGCCACCTGCGCGGCGGGTCGGCCGGTGGTGTGGCCGAGGAGGCGATCTCCCACCTCGAATTCAAGTCATCGGAGGTCGGTTCGGGCACCGGCGCATCAGGGGAAGGTTTCGGCCGGCGGTCTGACAACCATCGGGCCGACGGTGCGGGTGGTGCGCCGAGCGGACGGGCTGAGTGTCCACTCAGGTTCTTCTACTGACGGGGACCCGACGCGCGGCTTGCCGCGGGGTCGCGCGGCGCGCTAGGAACGGGCGGCTCGGCCACCCTCTGTGCTCCCTGACCTGTGTTGAAGCCGGGTCGGCGCGCGGGAGCGCGAGCCGGATCGGGCCGCGGCGGGGGCGACAGCTCCGGCATGGACGAGCGCTACACACCGGCACCGCCCGACATGTCGGCCCCGCTCATATCCAGTGAGGTCTATGTCACGTTAGCGTCTGCGCACGCCGACACCACCGCCGGCGCTCCCGGACGAGGAGAGCGTCTTGAAGACACCGCTGAAGGCCACCACCACCGTCCTCGCCGCCGTCCTGCTGCTGATCCTGACCACCGCCGCCCCCGCCCAGGCGGCCACCCCGGCCACCAAGGCCCCGGTCTCCGGGTCGCTGCGGGCCTACAACGTCTCCGGCGTCTACGTCGCCGGCGTCTCCTCCGGTGGCTACATGGCCACCCAACTGCACGTCGCCTACTCGTCCCGGATCCGGGGCGCGGCGATCTTCGCCGCCGGGCCGTACTACTGCGCGCAGAACAACGTCTCCCAGGCGATCTACGGCTGCGGCGACAACCAGTACCCGACCAACCTGTCCGCCCTCGAGACGTACACCCGGACCTGGGCGTCCTACGGCTGGGTCGACCCGGTGAGCAACCTCTCCGGCGATCCCGTGTACGTCTTCCACGGCACCAACGACAACACGGTGAAGAAATCGGTCACCGACGACCTGGTCCGCTACTACCAGCACTTCGGCGCCAGCGTGCAGTACGACAGCGCCTCGTCGGCCGGGCACGCCTGGGTGTCGCCGTACGGGACGGTTGCGTGCACCGCGACCGCGTCGCCGTTCCTCAACAACTGTGGGACCGACCCGCAGAACAGCCTGCTGCGCAAGCTGCTGGGCAGCGTCTCCGCACCGAACACCGGCCCGCTCGGCGGGACGCTCATCCGGTTCAGCCAGAGCACCCACGCGGTCAACGGCTGGGCACCCGGCCTGAGCATGGACGACAACGGCTTCGCCTACGTGCCGTCGTCGTGCGCGGCCGGGCAGTCGTGCCGGCTGCTGGTCGCCCTGCACGGCTGTCTCCAGGGGTACGGCAAGGTCGGCACCGCCTTCGTGGACCGGGCCAACCTGAACCAGTACGCCGACACCAACAACCTGATCGTGCTCTACCCGCAGGCGAGCACCAGTTCCAGCAACCCGAACGGCTGTTGGGACTGGTGGGGCTACCTCGGCGCGACCAACTACCCGATCAAGGGGGGCGCGCAGGTGGAGACCATCATGAACATGGTCCGCCGACTGGACGGCTGAGCCGCCGCGTCACCGGCGGTGACGCGGGGCGGGCCGGGCGGCGCACCTAACCGCGGCTGCGCCGCCGTCGAAGGGCGCCACCGGGTCGGCGACCTGTTCGAGTTCCGCCGGGAGCTGGGCTACGACGTCGTCGTAGTCGCCGGGTGGGATGGCCTCGCGGAGGGTGTCGAACACCGCCCGCATGCCGATCTCGGCCAGCGCCGGCTCCACCTCGGCGCGTCCACTGACCCGTTGCACGAAGACGTCGAGCCCGAACCGCTCCCCGGTCTCGCTGGACGCGAACGCGTACGCCTTGAGGTCCTCGGGAAGCTGGGTGGCGAGGTCACGGGCCTCGCCCCCGTCTATCCGCTCCGCCAAGGTCCGCAGCGTGGCCTGGGTGAGGGCGGTCGCTCGCGCCGATGACGTGTTCGCCCGCTTCGCCACCATGCCGATGAAGTCGTTGCTGTCCACGTTCGGAGCCTTCCTCTTGGCCGATGGCGGCATCTACCCGTGCACCACCACGGCAAACGGCGGTGCGCGCCCGGACACCCCGGCGGCCCCGCGCCGCCTGGTACCGAGGTGAGTTTCGGGACCCAGGCCGCATATCGGTGGTTACCGGATGGCGACCCGGTTTCCTGGCTACCGTAGGTGCGGAGCCGGTCAGCGGCGAGCGGCCCGGTCGATCGGCCGGACGGCCCGGCGTCCGGGGCTGGCCGAAAAAGCCGATCGCTGGAGGCGACAGCGGTGACGATGGAAGCAGAGCGCACTCTCGACGAGGAGCAGCTCACCCAGCTGGCTGAGGTCGCCGCCCAACTGCGGGTGGACGCGATCCGGTGCAGCACCAAGGCCGCGTCCGGGCATCCGACGTCCAGCCTCTCCGCCGCCGACCTGCTGGCGGTGTTGATCTCCCGGCACCTGCGGTACGACTGGGCGGAGCCGGGCAATCGCGCCAGCGACCACCTGATCTTCTCCAAGGGCCACGCCTCGCCGCTGCTGTACGCGGTCTTCAAGGCGGCCGGTGCCATCAGCGACCAGGAGCTGGTCGACACCTACCGCCGGTTCGGGTCGCGTCTGCAGGGGCACCCCACCCCGGCGTTGCCCTGGGTCGACGTCGCCACCGGTTCGCTCGGTCAGGGACTGCCGGTCGGCGTCGGTATCGCGCTGGCCGGCCGGTACCTCGATCAGTTGCCGTACCACGTCTGGGTACTCTGCGGCGACAGCGAGACGGCCGAGGGCTCCGTCTGGGAGGCGCTGGACAAGGCCGGCCACTACGGGCTGCGCAACCTCACCGTGCTGGTCGACGTGAACCGGTTGGGGCAGCGGGGGCCGACCGAGCTGGAGTGGGATCTGGACACCTATCGGCGGCGGGTCGAGGCGTTCGGCTGCCAGGCGATCGTCATCGACGGTCACGACCTGGCCGCGATCGACGACGCGCTCGGCCGGGCCCGGCAGGCGACGGGTCCCACCGTCGTGCTCGCCCGGACGGTCAAGGGCAAGGGCGTACCCGAGATCGAGAACAAGCCGGACTGGCACGGCAAGCCGTTCAAACCCGATCTCGCCGAGCGGGCCATCGAGGCTCTCGGCGGGGTACGCCAGATCCGCGTCACCGGGCCGGCGCCCGAGCCCGCCCCGCCCACCGGCGCCCCCGCCGCTGAGCCGCTCCAGTTGCCGCGGTACGACAAGGGCGCGAAGGTGGCCACCCGCAACGCGTACGGTGACGCGTTGCGCGCGGTGGGCGTCCGGCCGAACGTGGTCGTCCTCGACGGTGAGGTGAGCGACTCCACTCGGGCCGACCGGTTCACCGACGCCTACCCCGACCGCTACTTCGAGATGTTCATCTCGGAGCAGCAGATGGTCGCGGCGGCGGTCGGGCTGCAGGTGCGCGGGTACCGGCCCTTCGCCTCGACCTTCGCGGCGTTCTTCTCCCGCGCCTACGACTTCGTCCGGATGGCCGGCGTCTCCCGGGCCGACATCGCCCTGTCCGGGTCCCACGCGGGCGTGGAAATCGGGGCGGACGGTCCCTCCCAGATGGGGCTGGAGGACCTGGCGGCCATGCGCGCCGTCCAGGGGTCCACCGTGCTCTATCCCAGCGACGCCGTCTCCTGCGCCGCTCTCGTCGCCCAGATGGTCGACCGCAAGGGCGTCAACTACCTGCGCACCACCCGGGGCGGCCACGCCGTGCTCTACGACAACGACGAACCCTTCCCGGTGGGCGGCAGCAAGCTGCTGCGCGGCGGCGACGACGACCGGGTCGCGCTGATCGGAGCCGGGGTGACCGTGCACAACTGCCTGGCCGCCGCCGACGAGCTGGCCTCCGCCGGGATCAACGCCCGGGTCATCGACCTCTACTCGGTCAAACCGCTGGACCGGGAGCGGTTGCTCGCCGCCGTCCGGGACACCGGTGGTCGGCTGGTGGTCGTCGAGGACCACTACCCCGAAGGTGGCCTGGGGTCGGCCGTCCTCGAATCGCTGGCCGACCTCGCCGAGCCGATCCGGCTGACCCACCTGGCCGTACGCGGGCTGCCCACCTCCGGGACGCCGACCGAGCTGATGGACCAGGCGGGGATCGGGGTCAGCGCCATCGTCGCGGCGGCGCGCGCCGCGGTCTGAGGGGCACGGCGCTGCAGGCCTCCGCACGCGCCCGAGCCGTTTCAGCCGTCCGCTCCCGGGTACCCGCACGGTCCGGTGCGAGAGGGGGTCCGAGTGAACCACGCGGAGTTCATCCAGGCGGTGGCGTCGCGACCTGGGGTGTTGCCGTCGCAGGCCGAGCCCGTCACCCGTGCCACGCTGGAGGCGTTGGCGGAACGGATCAGTGGCGGCCAGGCGCGGGACCTCGCCTCGCAGCTTCCCGAGGAGCTGCGGGTCTACGTGTCCGCACCCGACGAGGAGCCCGTACCGTTCGGGCTCGCCGAATTCTTCGAGCGGATCCAGGCACGGGCTGCGGTGGATCTTCAGGCGGCGACCGACGGTGCGCGCGCAGTGCTGGACACGCTGCGGGCGGCGGTCAGCGAGAAGGAGTACGGGGACTTCGTCGCCCAACTGCCGAAGGAGTTCTGGCAGCTCACCGGGCCGGCGGCCACCCGGCTCGAACCACGCCGGATCGGCACGTAGGCGCCGGTTCCGCTGCAATCGCCTGGGCGAACGTCAGTCCGCCGCGGTCCGCAAAGGACGCATGAGTGGGTGGCCCCCGGGGCACACTCCGGCACGTGGAAGACCGGGTCGCGGCGGTCCGGCACCAGGCTGCCGCCCGCGTCCTCGATGGCCGGTACCACCTGCCCGTCGGGGGAGAGGCAGTACCGGGCGGCGAAGCCGCCGTAGCGCAGGTAGACCGGCCCGTCGCCGTAGCGCAGGTCGCTGAGGATGTACGGCCCCTGCTCGCCGTCGAGCAGCGCCGCGAGTTCCTTGGCGGTCAGCTCCAGCTCGGCGTCGTCGCGCGGGTAGACCGTGATGAACTTGCCGCTGCCGCCCCGGCGGGCGTACTTGCTGTTGCGCATGAGCAGCATCCGCGGCCCGCGCAGGTGCTTGAACGGGATGCCGCGCGGCTGGCAGTAGTCCATCACCCGGGTCAGCACCCGTTCGGCGTTGTCCAGCCGGGCCGACACGTGGATCTTCCAACCCTGCTGGGGGAGCGAGCCGTCGACCGGGCCGTGGATCAGCCAGTCGTCCTTGACCTGGCACTCCCAGCCGTCCGGCACCGGGCGGTCCGTCGCGTAGCCGGCGACCACGGTGCTCGCGCTGGCCAACGAGTCGTAGAAGAGCGGATCGACCGCGCAGTACGAGTCGTACCGTTCATCCATGTCGCCTGCCTCCGCCGCCTGATCGGGTGAGGTCCATCCTGCGGACGGCCGAGAGGCGTGCGAAGTGCGATGAGTCATCGATCGGCGGTGAGTTTCCTACCCCGAAGTCGTGACAACGGCGGAGTTTGAAATCGCGAATACCGCGTGACCAGTGGTGTCCGGGCCGACCTACCGGCCGAGCAGCTTCTCCAGCCGGATCGGCAGGTCGCGTACCCGGACGCCCGTGGCGTGGTGCACGGCGTTGGCGATGGCGGCGGCGCTTCCGACGATCCCGATCTCGCCGATCCCCTTGACCCCGGCCGGGTTCAGCTCGGCGTCCTCCTCGGCCACCCAGTACGCCTCGATCCGCTCGACGTCCGCGCAGCCGGTGACGTGATAGGTGGCCAGGTCGTGGTTGACCCAGTCGCCGTACCGCTCGTCGAGCACGCCCTCCTCGTGCAGCGCCATCGACAGTCCCATCGTCATGCCGCCGATCAGCTGGCTGCGGGCGGTGGTGGGGTTGACGATCCGCCCGGCGGCGAAGACTCCGAGCAGACGTCCCACCCGCACCTCGCCGGTGTCCGTGTCGACCCGGACCTCCGCGAAGTGCGCGCCGTACGCGTAGCGGGCCAGCGGGTGTTGCGCCCGTACCTCGTCGGCGGTGCTCACCTCGGCGGTCAGCCCGTCCGGCGGCAGCGTCCCGCCGGGAGTGTCGCGGAGCCGCTCGCGCAGCGTCTCGCAGGCCCGGATCACCGCCCAGCTCCACGAGGCGGTGCCCATCGAGCCGCCGGCGACGGCGGCCGGTGGCAGATCGCTGTCGCCGATCCTGATCCGGACTCGTTCCGGCGGCACCGCCAGCGCGTCGGCGGCCACCTGCCAGAGCGCGGTACGGGCGCCGGTGCCGATGTCGGTGGCGTTGATCCGGACCTCGAAGCTGCCGTCCGGCGCGGCGGTGACCGCGGCGGCGGCGGCCCGGCTCCGCGCCGGGTAGCTGGCGCCGGCCATTCCGGTGCCGACCAGCCACCGCCCGTCGCGTCGGGCCCGTGGCGTCGGGTCCCGTCCGGCCCAGCCGAACCGGCGGGCCCCGTCCCGCAGGCAGGTGACCAGGTTCCGGCTGCTGAACGGCTGCCCGCTGTCGGGGTCGACCGCCGGGTCGTTACGGATGCGCAACTCCACCGGATCGACGCCGCAGGCGATCGCCAGCTCGTCCATCGCGGACTCCAGCGCGTACGCGCCGGGGCACTCGCCCGGCGCCCGCATCCAGAACGGCGTGGGCACGTCCAGCCGGACCAGTCGGTGGGTGGTGCGTCGGTGCGGCGCCGCGTACATGCTGCGGGTGTAGACGGCGGTCTGCTCGGCGAACTCGGTCAGCGTGGAGGTCTGGCTGATCGCGTCGTGGCAGATCGCGGCGATCCGGCCCTCGGCGTCCGCGCCGAGCCGGACCCGCTGGATGGTGGGTGTGCGGTAGCCGATCGGGCCGAACAGCTGCTGCCGGGTCAGGGCGAGCCGGACCGGCCGGTCCACCTGTCGGGCCGCCAGCGCGGCGAGCACCACGGCGGCCTTCGGGTACCCCTTGCTGCCGAAACCGCCGCCGACGTGCTCGGCCACCACCCGGACCGCCTCCCGGGGCAGCCCGAAGAGCTGGGCGAGGGTCGCCTGCACCGGCGACGAACCCTGGGTGGAGTCCTGGACCAGCAGCCGGCCGTCCTGCCACCGAGCCGTGGTGGCGTGCGGCTCCATCGGGTTGTTGTGGTAGGCCGGGGTGCGGTAGGTGGCATCCAGCTGGACCTCGGCGGCCGAGTACCCGGCGTCGAAGTCACCGCTCGCGGTGTCCGTCGGATAGCTCGGATTGACCTGGTCCGGCCGGTACAACCCGGGGTGGTGCTCGGAGAGCACCGTGCTGTGCGCGACGGTGTCGTAGTCGATCCGGACCAGCCGGGCTCCCTCCCGCGCCGCCTCGATGCTCTCCGCGACCACCACCGCGACGAACTGGCCGCGGTAGTGCACGGTCGGCTCCTGCAGCAGGAACAGCTCGGGGTCCACGTCGGGGGTGAGCCGGGGGGGCGTTGCCGTGGTGCAGCACGTCGAGCACCCCCGGGACGGCCAGCGCGGGGGCGGGGTCGACCCGGCTGATCCGGCCGCGCGTCGCGGCGGCGGGTACGGCCCACCCGTAGGTCACCGCCTCGGCCGGGTACTCGACCGCGTAGCGGGCAGCGCCGGTCACCTTGTCCCGGCCCTCCAACCGTGGGTGCTCGCGCCCCACCGCGCCCGTTGCGGTGGCGTTCATCGGTTCACCGGGCCGGCCAGGTCGGTGAGGGCGCGGACCGTGATGTTGCGGATCAGCGGGACCTTGAACGCGTTGTGGTGCAGCGGTCGGGCCGCGGCCAGTTCGGCGTCCGCGGCCCGCGCGGCCAGCTCGGCGGTGAACGGCCGGCCGCGCAGCGCGTCCTCCGCCCGGTACGCCCGCCAGGGCCGGTGCGCCACCGCCCCGTACGCCAGCCGGACGTCGCGGACGATGTCCCCCTCCAGGTCCAGTGCCGCGGCCACCGAACCGACCGCGAACGCGAACGACGCCCGGTCCCGGACCTTCACATACGTCGACCGCGTCGCGAACGGCAGCGGTGGAACCCGCACGGCGGTGATCAGCGCGCCCCGGGCGAGCGTGGTCTCCCGCTCGGGATGCGCGCCGGGAGACCGGTGCAGTTCGGTGACCGGGACGTCGCGGGGCCCGTCCGGCTCGTACGCCTCGACCACCGCGTCCAGCGCGACCATGGCGACCGCCAGGTCGGACGGATGGGTGGCCACGCACGCCTCGGACCAGTCGAGGATCGCCAGGTCCCGGTTCTGCCCGTGCAGGGCGGCGCACCCGGTGCCCGGCTCCCGCTTGTTGCACGCCCGGCCGGTGTCCTGGAAGTAGACACAGCGGGTGCGTTGCAGCAGGTTCCCCGCCGTGGTGGCCATGTTGCGCAGCTGTCCCGAGGCCCCGGCGAGCAGTGCGCGGCTGAGCATCGGCTGGTGCTGCCGGACCAGCGGGTGGGCGGCGAGGTCGCTGTTGCGGACGGTGGCGCCGATCCGTAGTCCGCCGTCCGGCAGCGGGTCCACCGTGTCCAGCGCCAGCCGGTTGACGTCCACCAGCAGGTCCGGCCGCTGCACGCCGAGCTTCATCAGGTCCACCAGATTGGTCCCCCCGGCGAGGTACGCCCCGTCCGGCGCTGCGTCGAGCAGGGCGACCGCCTCTGCGACGCCGGCCGGACGGTGGTAGCGGAACGGTCTCATCCCGACGCCGCCGCGTCGCGGACCGCGGCGACGATGTGGGGGTACGCCGCGCAGCGGCACAGGTTGCCGCTCATCCGCTCCCGGATCTCGGCGTCGGTCAGCTCCACCGGTCCCGTCAGGTCGGCGGTGACCGCGCTGGGCCAGCCGGCGGCGACCTCGTCGAGCATGGCCCGGGCGGAGCAGAGCTGCCCGGGGGTGCAGTATCCGCACTGGAACGCGTCGTGCGCGATGAACGCCGCCTGGAGCGGGGAGAGTTCCCCGCCGGTGGCCAGCCCCTCCACGGTCGACACGTCCCGGCCGTCCAGGGTGACCGCCAGGAGCAGGCAGCTCTTCGCCCGGCGGCCGTCGAGCAGCACCGTGCACGAACCGCACTGGCCGTGGTCGCAGCCCTTCTTGGACCCGGTCAGCCCCAGCCGCTCCCGCAGCGCGTCGAGCAGGGTGGTGCGGTTGTCGAGCGTCACCTCGTGCGTCGTCCCGTTGACGGTGAGGGTGACCGGGGACGACCACCCGTCGGTCGGGTCCACGCCCGCGCGCCCGTTCTGCACCGGGTCATCGTACCGACAACCGTAGGATAAGCCTTCAAATCGGGGCAGACAGCTCCTAGGTGGAAGGGGTGACCGGCGCATGCGGGATCTACTCGCCTCGCTCTGCGACCTGCACCGCCGGGGTGTGCCGTTCGGGCTGGCGACCGTGGTGTCCAGCACCGCCGGCCTGCCGGCGCCGGGCGACCTGCTCGCCGTCGACCCGGTCGGGGAGGTGCGTGGCGGGATCCCGGCCGGCTGCGTCGAGTCGGCGGTGCTCGACGCGGCGGCGGAGGCGCTGCGCACCGGCCGACCCCGGCTGGCCCGGTACGCCGTGGGCCCGGACG
>NZ_JAEVHN010000107.1:0-13825 GCF_016803375.1 Micromonospora sp. 4G55 | reverse complement strand
ATCCCACCATCCTTTGGATGGGTAAGGCCCCCAGCTAGACGACTGGGTTGATAGGCCGGAAATGTAAGCCCGGTAACGGGTTCAGTTGACCGGTACTAATAGGCCGAGGACTTGACTACAAAGCTGCTACGCGTCCACTGTGCAACTCCCGACAAACGAACAACGACACCAGCGCCAACGCGCGGTGGTTGTTTGACATGTCGATAGAGTTACGGCGGTCATGGCGGAGGGGAAACGCCCGGTAACATTCCGAACCCGGAAGCTAAGCCCTCCAGCGCCGATGGTACTGCACTCGGGAGGGTGTGGGAGAGTAGGACACCGCCGGACAACCATTCAATCAGGGCCACCCCTTTCAAGGGGTGGCCCTGATTGGTATACCCACCCGGAACTACGCCGGGCGCGGGCCGTACACGAAGAAGGGCCGCGGCGTCGCTCGACGCCACGGCCCTTGTGCGACGGCTCAATCGCGGGTCTGGACGCCCTCACGGATCTGCCGGAACAGGCCGGCGGCGTCGTCGACGGAGCGGCTGGGGAACATCGCCATCGCGGCGCTGCCGTGGTCCGCCCAGCCGCAGATCGTGAAGTCGCCGCCGTCCCCGCTGGTGGTGCCGCACTTCATCACCCCGCCCAGCTTGCCGGCGGGCACCTCGCGCAGCCCGGCCACCCGGCCGGTCTCGTCGGCCATCAGCCCGAAGAGACTGTCCAGGTCGCGTTCGGGCTGCCACAGCAGCGTCGTGCCACCGAAGAGCAGCACCGCGCGGGTCTCGTCCGCCGGGTCCCGGTAGACGTGCCGAAGCTGGTGTCCAGGTCGATGTCCGCGGCGAACCCGCTGCGCAGGTAGTCGGCCGTGCTGCGGGCCCGCTCCGAGTCGTCCCGGGTCAGCCCGGCGACCTGGTCCGGGGCACTGAGCCGGGTGTCCTTCTGCTGCGCCACCCGCCAGCCGGCGGTGCCCAGGGCGGCGGCGCCGGCCAGGCCGACGGCGAGCGCCGCGGCGAGGACGATCCGCCGTCGGCGGGAGGCCGGCGCCCGGCGGGTCGAGTCGCTCGCCGGGTCCCGGTGGCTCAACTGGATCGGCTCGTCGGTCAGATCGACCGGGTCGGGCCCCTCGTCGAGCTGACGCTCGGTGAGATGTGCGTCGGACATGTCCGCCACCGTACGCGAATGACAGGTGGCGCACGTCGGGTCCGCGGAAGCGCTCCGTAGACTTTCAGGGTGACCGAGAGACTGGATGCCCGACGCCCCGACGCCCCGACCCTTGCCGGCCAGTACCAGCCCGGCGAGGTAGAGCAGCGACGGTACGAGCAGTGGGTAGCCGCCGGCCACTTCCGGGCGTCGGCGCAGAGCGACAAGCCCCCCTTCACCATCGTCATCCCGCCACCCAACGTCACCGGCTCCCTGCACATGGGGCACGCGTTCGAGCACACGTTGATGGACGCCCTGAACCGGCGCAAGCGGATGCAGGGGTACGAGGCGCTGTGGCTGCCCGGCATGGACCACGCCGGCATCGCCACCCAGAACCTGGTCGAGCGGCAGCTCGCCGGCGAGGGGCTGTCCCGGCACGACCTGGGCCGGGAGAAGTTCGTCGAGCGGGTCTGGCAGTGGAAGGCCGAGTCCGGCGGGGCCATCCTCGGCCAGATGCGCCGCCTCGGTGACGCGGTCGACTGGGACCGCGAGCGCTTCACCATGGACGAGGGCCTGTCCCGGGCCGTGCAGACCATGTTCAAGAAGCTCTTCGACGACGGCCTCATCTACCGGGCCAACCGGATCATCAACTGGTGCCCGCGTTGCCTGACCGCGCTGTCGGACATCGAGGTGGAGCACACCGACGACGAGGGCGAGCTCATCTCGATCCGGTACAGCGACGAGGTGGTGGTGGCCACCACCCGGGCCGAGACGATGCTCGGCGACACCGCGGTGGCCGTGCACCCCGACGACGCCCGCTACCAGCACCTCATCGGCACCGAGGTCGCGGTGCCGCTGACCGACCGGCGGATCCCGATCGTGGCCGACGAGCACGTCGACCCGAGCTTCGGCACCGGCATGGTGAAGGTGACCCCGGCGCACGACCCCAACGACTTCGAGATCGGCCAGCGCCACGACCTGCCCGCGCTGACGATCATGGACGAGCGCGGCGTCATCACCGCCCACGGGCCGTTCCAGGGCCTGGACCGGTACGAGGCCCGCCCGGCGATCGTCGCCGCGCTGCGCGAGCAGGGCCGGATCGTCGCCGAGAAGCGGCCGTACGTGCACGCGGTGGGGCACTGTTCCCGGTGCAAGACCACCGTCGAGCCCCGGCTGTCGTTGCAGTGGTTCGTCAACACCGCCCCGCTGGCCAAGGCCGCCGGGGACGCGGTGCGGGACGGCCGGGTGAAGATCGAGCCCGCCGAGCTGGCCAAGCGCTACTTCGCCTGGGTCGACAACATGCACGACTGGTGCATCTCGCGGCAGCTCTGGTGGGGCCACCGCATCCCGGTCTGGTACGGCCCGGCCGGCGAGATCGTCTGCGTCGGCCCGGACGAGCAGCCGCCCACCGGTGCGGGCTGGCACCAGGACGAGGACGTCCTGGACACCTGGTTCTCCAGCGGCCTGTGGCCGTTCTCCACCCTCGGCTGGCCGGAGCAGACCCCGGACCTGGCGAAGTTCTACCCGACCAGCGTCCTGGTGACCGGCTACGACATCCTCTTCTTCTGGGTCGCGCGGATGATGATGTTCGGCCTGTACGCGATGGACGGCCGGCAGCCGTTCGACGTGGTGGCCCTGCACGGCATGGTCCGCGACGAGCACGGCAAGAAGATGTCCAAGTCGTTCGGCAACGTCGTCGACCCGCTGGACTGGATCGACCGGTTCGGCGCCGACGCCACCCGGTTCACCCTGGCCCGGGGCGCCAACCCCGGCCAGGACGTGCCGGTGAGCGAGGAGTGGTGCCAGGGCTCGCGGAACTTCTGCAACAAGCTCTGGAACGCCACCCGGTTCGCGCTGATGAACGGCGCGCACACCGACGGGGAGCTGCCGCCCGCCGCCGAGCTGTCGACGGTCGACGGGTGGATCCTGTCCCGGCTGGCGCACGTCACCGCCGAGGTGGACGAGCAGTTCGAGGCGTACGAGTTCGCGAAGGTCTGCGACCTGCTGTACCACTTCGCCTGGGACGACGTCTGCGACTGGTACGTCGAGCTGAGCAAGCCGGTGCTCGCCGAGGGCGGGCCGGCGGCCGAGGCCACCCGACGGGTCCTCGGGCACGTGCTGGACCAGCTGCTGCGGCTGCTGCACCCCGTCATCCCGTTCGTCACCGAGGAGCTGTGGATCGCGCTCACCGGCGGCGAGACGGTGATGACGGCCGCCTGGCCGGTGGCCGACCGTACCCGGATCGACGACGCCGCGGAGGGCGAGGTCGGCACCGTTCAGCGGGTGGTGACCGAGATCCGGCGGTTCCGCTCCGACCAGGGGCTCCGCCCGACCCAGCGGGTCGCGGCCCGGCTCGACGGCCTGGCCGTGGCCGGGATCGCGGCGCACGAGCCGCTGATCCGCTCGCTGGTCCGGCTCGACGCCCCGGCCGGCGACTTCCAGGCCAGCGCCACCCTCGCCATGCCCGGCGAGGTCAGCGTCGAGCTGGACACCCGCGGCTCGATCGACGTGGCGGCCGAGCGGGCCCGGTTGACCAAGGACCGCGCGGCGGCCGAGAAGGAGGTCGCGCAGGCCCGGGCGAAGCTCGACAACCCCGCCTTCGTCGGCAAGGCCCCCGAACCGGTGGTCGCCAAGATCCGTGACCGGCTGGCGGTGGCTGAGGCCGACCTGACCCGCATCGACGCCGCCCTGGAGGCGCTTTCCTCGTGACCGACCGCACCGATCGCACCGAGTTCGCCGACGTCGACGCCGAGCTGGCCGGGCGGGGCTTCACCCGCATGGTCTTCGAGCTGGACCGTATCGAGTCCCTGCTCGACCTGCTCGGCAGCCCGCAGCGGGCGTACCCGTCGATCCACCTGACCGGGACCAACGGCAAGACCTCCACGGCCCGGATGATCGACTCGCTGCTGCGGGCCTTCGGCCTGCACACCGGCCGCTACACCAGCCCGCACCTGGAGACGGTGCGGGAGCGGATCGCCCTGGACGGGGAGCCGGTCAGCGAGGAACGCTTCGTTGCCACGTACCGCGAGGTGAAGCCGCTGGCCGAGCTGGTCGACCAGCGCTCGTCCGAGCCGCTGACCTACTTCGACATGACCACGGCGCTGGCCTTCGCCACCTTCGCCGACGCGCCCGTCGACGTCGCGGTGGTCGAGGTGGGGCTCGGCGGGGCCGAGGACGCCACCAACGTGCTCCAGGCCGGGGTGGCCGTGCTGACCCCGATCGGGCTGGACCACACCGAGTGGCTGGGCGACACCCTGGAGGACATCGCCCTGCACAAGGCCGGGATCATCCACGCCGGCGCGACGGTGATCTGCGCCGCGCAGGACGACGAGGCGGCCCGCCCGATCCTGGAGCGCTGCGTCGAGGTCGGCGCGACCGTCGCCCGGGAGGGCACCGAGTTCGGGGTGCTGCGCCGGGCCGTCGCCGTCGGCGGGCAGGTGCTCACCATCCAGGGCCTCGGCGGCGTGTACGAGGAGGTGTTCATCCCGCTGCACGGCGCGCACCAGGCGCAGAACGCGGCGGTGGCGCTCGCCGCCGTCGAGGCGTTTCTCGGGGCCGGGACGAAGCGGCAGCTCGACGTGGAGGCCGTCCGGGAGGGCTTCGCCACGGCCAGCTCGCCGGGCCGGCTGGAGAAGGTGCGGACCGCCCCGACGATCCTGCTGGACGGGGCGCACAACCCGCACGGGATGACCGCCACGGTCACCGCGTTGCAGGAGGAGTTCGCGTTCAGCAAGCTGGTCGGTGTGCTCGCCGTGCTGGCCGACAAGGACGCGGGCAGCCTGCTGGAGCTGCTGGAGCCGGTGCTCGACTCGGTGGTGGTGACCCGCAACAGCTCGCCCCGGGCGATGCCGGCCGACGAGCTGGCCGCACTGGCGCGCGAGGTGTTCGGGCCGGATCGGGTGGAGGTCGCCGACGAGATGCCGGATGCCATCGAGGCGGCCGTCGCCGAGGCCGAGTCCGACGTGCCCGGTGAGCTGGCCGGGGTCGGGGTGCTGGTCACCGGCTCGGTGGTGACCGTGGCCGACGCCCGACGGCTGCTCAAGCGATGAGCGCCCCGGACGAGGACCGCCGCGACCCGGTCGCCGACCCGGGCGCGCCGGTCCAGCGGCGGTCCGGGCTGCGCAACCCCGACAAGGCGGTACGCGGCCTGGGCGCCGGGACGCTGGCCCTGGAGGCGCTGGTGCTGCTGCTCGCCATCCAGCCCATCCGGGTGGTCGGCGGCGACCTGAGCGGGGCGGCCATCGCGGCGATCGTGGCGCTGGCCGTCGTCTGCGTGGTGCTGGCCGGCCGGATGGGGCGGCCCTGGGCCTGGCAGGCCGGCACGGTGGTGCAGGGCCTGCTGCTGCTCTCCGGGCTGCTGCACTGGTCGCTGCTGGCGCTGGGGATCATCTTCGGGCTGGTCTGGGCGTACGCCCTGCACGTCCGCCGGGTCATCCTCGGCTGAGCCGGTGGTCAGGCGTCGGCGCGCTCCCGCCACTGGGTGAGCGCGATGCCGTGCCCGTCCGGGTCGCGGAAGGCGGCCGCCCAGACCTCCAGCTTGGTGCCCCGGTTGACCACCCGGGGCGCGTAGGTGAACTTCACCCCGGAGTCCTTCAGCCGCCGGTAGGCCGCGTCGATGTCGTCCACCTCCAGGTTGACGTGCACCAACCGGCGCTGATCGGGGCGGCGCCGGTGACCTCGCGCAGCACCAGGCGGGTGGCGCCGGAGGCGAGCACCGCGTTGCCGGAGCCCCGGTCGATCTCGCCGAAGCCCAGCGACCGGTAGAAGTCCAGCGAGCGGGACAGGTCGGTGACCAGCAGGGTCAGCCCGACCCCGCTGATCGGGGCGCCCTGGTCGACCGGGTCCGCCGCCGGGTCGTACCCGAAGATCGCCTCGTCCAGCTCGTCGGGGTCGAGCCGGTCCCGGGGCTCCGGGTCGTCCAGCGGCACGTCCACCGGGTCGACCACCGGGGCGTCGAAGCGCTCGTCCCCCGGCGGGCGGGGGGACGGGGTGGTGGCCGCCCGGCGCGGCAGCCCGCCGGCCGGCGGCGGCTCGACCAGGGTGCCCTCGAGCACCACCGGGCCGCCGGGGCGCTGGTGCACCACCACCGGTTCACGCTCGTCGGGCAGGCACCACCGGCGTCGCTGGCGCAGCGGGTCGGACCGGGGGCGGGTCGCGCAGGTCGGTCGTGGAAGTCGTCGTCGGGCGTACGGCCGGCCCACGGCGGGGCCTCCTGGACGATGAGCACCTCGTCGACCGGCTCGGCGTCGGCGTCACGTCGGGCGGCAGGTCGGCGGCGGCGGCGCTCTCCGCGTGGGTGGGCCACCTCGTCCCCAGAGCACCCGGACGTGCCGCTGGTCGTCCAGGGCCACCCGGATCGGCAGCGTCTGCCCCCAGCGAGGGCCACTTGGACACCGGCACCCGCGGCTCGATGATCTTCTTGGCAGCGGGGCGGCAGGCCCGGCGCGTCGATCACCAGTTGCAGCTCGCAGCGGCCGAAGGCGTACTGGAGGCGCTGTGCACGTGCCCGACGCCGATCACCCAGGTGCGCCCGCCGCCCTTGACGGTGGCCAGGGCGATCGCCAGCACCAGCAGGGCCACGCCGAGGGCCACGATCGCCCAGCTGGTCATGCCCAGCCCGAACAGGACCACGAACGTCGCCACGGTGCCGAGGACCGCGGCGATGAGCTTGCGTACCGGCGCGATGGTGCGATTCCCGCCATTCGCCACAGTGGACCTCCCAGGGGTCAGGACCAGGCTAGGCGGGTTCGGCGGCCGCTGGAAAGAGCAGCCGCCGCGCCGACGCCGGGACCGGGTCGCTAGGCTGACCGTACCCAGCCCGGCCGTCTTCCGCGCACAGGAGGAACCCAGCGTGTCCAGCAGCAGCCCGGATGAGCGCACGCTCGTACTGATCAAGCCCGACGCGGTCCGCCGCGGCCTGGTCGGCGAGATCATCTCCCGCTTCGAGCGCAAGGGCCTGCGGATCGACGCCATGGTGACGCGGACGATGGACGCCGCGCTGGCCGACGAGCACTACGCCGAGCACGTCGACAAGGCGTTCTACCCGCCGCTGAAGGACTTCATGACCAGCGGTCCGCTGGTCGCCCTGATCCTCGCCGGCGACCAGGTGATCGACGTGGTGCGCGGGCTGGTCGGCGCCACCGACGGTCGCAAGGCCGCCGCCGGCACCATCCGCGGCGACCTCTCCCTGTCCAACCGGGAGAACCTGGTGCACGCCTCGGACTCCACCGACAGCGCCAAGCGCGAGATCGGCCTCTGGTTCCCCGAGCTGGGCTGAACGCCGCCGGCCCCGAACCCGGACCGGGTTCGGGGCGTCCGCTGTCTCAGGCGGGGAGCCGGGACAGCTTCGTCGGGTTGCCCACCAGGTAGAACCCGGTGATCCGCCCGTCGGCCGTGGCCACGGTCAGCGTGTAGCGGGCCCCGTCGGACCAGCGGATCAGCAGCGCCGGCTGGCCGTTCAGCTCGGCGGGCGTCGCCGTCACGGCGCGCGGCCGGGCGTAGATGCCGGCGAAGAACCGGGCGATGCGGTCCGCGCCGTGCACCGGGTTGCGCGCCGCCCGAGCCGCGCCGCCGCCGTCGGTCCAGGCCACCGCGTCGGTCGCCACCAGCTCAGTGAGCCGGGGCAGGTCGCCGTCGCGGGCGGCGGCCAGGAACGCCTCCAGTAGCCGCCGCTGCTCGGCCCGATCGGCGTTGAACCGCGGACGGCCCTCGGTTAGCCGGGCGACCGCCCGATGGTGCAACTGCCGGCAGTCGGCCGCCGACCGGTCCAGGATGTCGCCGATCTCGGCGTACGGCAGGGCGAACGCGGTGTGCAGCACGTAGACCGCGCGCTCCGGCGGGGTGAGCCGTTCCAGCGGGTGCAGCAGTGCCATCGACACGGAGTCCCGCAGCTCGGCGCTGTCCAGCGGGCCGAACGGCGACGGCTCGGTGGGCACCGGCTCGGGCAGCCACGGCCCGACGTACGTCTCCCGGGCGGCCTGGCGGGCGCGCAGCCGGTCCAGGGCCAGCCGGGTCACCACCCGGGACAGGTACCGGCGCGGCTCGGCCACCGACTCCCGGTCCACGTCGAGCCAGCGCAGGTACGCCTCCTGGAGCACGTCCTCCGCGTCGTGCAGGCTGCCCAGCAGCCGGTACGCCAGCCCGAGCAGCATCGGCCGGTGCGCGGTGAGCGCACCGGCCGCCTGCGCCGCCCCGCTGGTGGTCACACCTCGAGCGGCGGCTGGGTCTGGCTGGTCACGCTGATCCGGTTCCACACGTTGATTGTCGCAATCGCGAGGATCAGGTCGGCCAGCTCCTTCTCCGACCACACCTTTGCGGCGGCGTCCCACACCTCGTCCGGCACGCCGTGCTGGCCGAGCTGGGTGACCGCGTCGGTCAGCGCCAGCGCGGTCCGCTCCCGCTCGTCGAAGAACGGCGCCTCCCGCCAGGCGGCGACGGCGAAGAGCCGGCGGCTGTCCTCGCCCGCGGCTAGCGCGTCCCGGCTGTGCATGTCCACGCAGAACGAGCAGCCGTTGAGCATCGACGCCCGCAGCTTCACCAGTTCCAGCACGGTGTGGTCGACGTTCGCCTGGGCGTACTTCTCCATCGCGAACACCGCCCGGTACGCCTCCGGCGCCACCTTTGCCATGTCGATCCGACTCATCTCGGCCTCCCTCAGCAGGTACGAATTCACCCGTACGACGGAACCAGGCGGCGGCGATGTGACGGCCTGCGCTGTGACCGTGGTCATGTCGCCGCAGGTCGGGGCGGTGGGATTACTCGGGGGCGATCTTCGGCGCCGATCGAGTAGGCTTGGCGACCGTAAGGCGATGACCCGGCCATCACCGGTGAGCCTCCGGAAGAACAGCCGGGTGACCGGCCCAGTAGAACCGGACGGGTCCGGCCCGTCACAGCCGGCCAACGAGCGGGCGGTCGCACCTCGACCGCCAAGCGGGGTGGTACCGCGGGCCGCTCGGGCACGCCGTCGAGGCGTACCCGGAAGGCTCGTCCTCGCAGACCACAGATGAGTGAGCTGCGCGAGGAGAGCGACCCCCGATGGCCTATCCGATGCACGACCCGACCGCCGCCGGTGTCCCGGCGAGCCCGGACCTGCCCGCGGTCGAGCGCCGGGTCCTGGAGCACTGGACGGCCGACAAGACCTTCGAGGCGTCCGTCGAGGCCCGCCCGGCCGGCACCGACGGCAAGAACGAGTACGTCTTCTACGACGGCCCCCCGTTCGCCAACGGCCTGCCGCACTACGGCCACCTGTTCACCGGGTACGTCAAGGACGTGGTGCCGCGCTACCAGACCATGCGCGGCCGGCACGTCGAGCGGCGCTTCGGCTGGGACTGCCACGGCCTGCCCGCCGAGGTGGTGGCCGAGAAGCAGCTCGGCATCACCAGCAAGGCGGAGATCATCGACCTCGGCGTGGCCCGGTTCAACGAGGCCTGCCGCACCTCCGTGCTGGAGTTCACCCAGGACTGGGAGCGGTACATCAACCGGCAGGCCCGCTGGGTCGACTTCGCCAACGACTACAAGACCCTCGACCTGGACTACATGGAAAGCGTCATGTGGGCCTTCAAGACCCTGCACGACAAGGGTCTGATCTACGAGGGTTTCCGGGTGCTGGCGTACTGCTGGCGCTGCGAGACGCCGCTGTCGAACACCGAGACCCGGATGGACGACGTCTACCGGGACCGGCACGACCCGACGCTGTCGGTCTGGTTCGGGCTGACCCCCGACGAGTCCGCACCGGAGCTGCTGCGTGGGCCGGTCCGGCTCGGCGTCTGGACCACCACGCCGTGGACCCTGCCGTCCAACCTGGCGCTCGCCGTCGGCCCGGACATCGAGTACGCGGTGCTGGAGCGCGACGGGGACCGCTACGTCGTGGGCGCCGCGCGGCTGGCCGCGTACGCCAAGGAGCTGGAGGGATACGAGCAGGTCGGTACGGTCCACGGCCGGGACCTGGTCGGGCGCCGGTACGTCCCGCTCTACGACTTCCTGGTCGAGCAGGGCGGGGAGAACGCGTACCAGGTGCTCGGGGCGGACTTCGTCACCACCGAGGACGGCACCGGGATCGTGCACCTGGCCCCGGCCTTCGGCGAGGACGACCAGAACGTCTGCAACGCCGCCGGCATCCCGACCGTCGTCACCGTGGACGACCACACCCGGTTCACCGCGCTGGTGCCGCCGTACCAGGGCGAGCAGGTCTTCGACGTCAACAAGCCGGTGATCCGGGAACTCAAGGACCGGGGGGTGGTGCTCAAGCAGGACACCTACACCCACTCGTACCCGCACTGCTGGCGCTGCGACACCCCGCTGGTCTACAAGGCGGTGTCGTCGTGGTTCGTCGCGGTGACCAGGTTCAAGGACCGGATGGTCGAGCTCAACCAGCAGATCAACTGGACGCCGGGGCACATCAAGGACGGCTCGTTCGGCAAGTGGCTGGCCAACGCCCGCGACTGGTCGATCAGCCGGAACCGGTTCTGGGGCTCGCCGATCCCGGTGTGGAAGTCCGACGACCCGAACTACCCGCGGCTGGACGTGTACGGCTCGCTGGCCGACATCGAGCGGGACTTCGGCGTACGCCTGACCGACCTGCACCGGCCGGCGGTGGACGAGCTGGTCCGCCCGAACCCGGACGACCCTACGGGTGCGTCCATGATGCGCCGGGTGCCGGAGGTGCTGGACTGCTGGTTCGAGTCCGGCTCGATGCCGTTCGCCCAGGTGCACTACCCGTTCGAGAACGCGGACTGGTTCGAGCACCACTACCCGGGCGACTTCATCGTCGAATACATCGGGCAGACCCGCGGCTGGTTCTACACCATGCACGTGCTGGCCACCGCGCTGTTCGACCGGCCGGCGTTCCGCAACTGCCTCAGCCACGGCATCCTGCTCGGCTCCGACGGGCGCAAGATGTCCAAGAGCCTGCGCAACTACCCGGACGTCTACCACGTCTTCGACGCGTACGGCTCGGACGCGATGCGCTGGATGCTGATGTCCTCGCCGGTGCTGCGCGGCGGTGACATGCCGGTCACCGAGGCGGGCATCCGGGACGCCGTCCGGCAGGTGCTGCTGCCGCTGTGGAACGTCTGGTACTTCTTCTCGCTCTACGCCAACGCCGACGGCTACACCGCCCGTCGCCGGACCGACTCGACGCACCTGCTCGACC
Source organism: Micromonospora sp. 4G55 (assembly GCF_016803375.1). Classification (NCBI taxonomy): domain Bacteria; kingdom Bacillati; phylum Actinomycetota; class Actinomycetes; order Micromonosporales; family Micromonosporaceae; genus Micromonospora; species Micromonospora sp. 4G55. Next base: position 2,553 of record NZ_JAEVHN010000107.1, on the reverse strand, counting down.
GGTACGTGCTGGCGAAGACGAACGAGCTGGTCGAGACGGTCGGCGCGCAGATGGAGGCGTACGACATCTCCGGCGCCTGCGCCACCGTCCGGTCCTACCTGGACGCGCTGACCAACTGGTACGTGCGTCGCTCCCGGGACCGGTTCTGGTCGGGCGACGCCGAGGCGTTCGACACCCTGTGGACGGTGCTGGAGACGCTCTGCCGGGTGGTGGCGCCGTTGGCGCCGCTGACCGCCGAGGAGATCTGGCGCGGCCTCACCGGCGAGCGGTCGGTGCACCTGACCGACTGGCCGTCGGCGCAGGAGTTCCCGACCGACCACGAGCTGGTGTCCGCGATGGACAACGTGCGCGCGGTCGCCTCGGCGGCGCTGTCGCTGCGCAAGGCCAAGGGGCTGCGGGTGCGGCTGCCGCTGTCGAAGCTGACCGTGGCCTCCCCGGTCGCGGAGCAGCTGCGGCCCTTCGCCGACCTGGTCGCCGACGAGGTCAACGTGAAGGAGGTCGTCTTCTCCGACGAGGTGTCCGCGTACTGCCAGCAGGTGCTGACGGTGGTGCCGCGCGCGCTCGGCCCCCGGGTCGGCAAGGCGGTGCAGCAGGTGATCAAGGCGGTCAAGGCGGGGGAGTGGGAGCTGGTCGACGGCGCCCCGGTCGCCGCCGGCGTCACCCTGGCCGAGGGCGAGTACGAGCTGCGGCTGGTCGCCGCCGACGCCGAGCACTCCGCGCCGCTGCCCGGCGGCGAGGGCGTGGTCGTGCTGGACACCGAGGTCACCCCGGAGCTGGCCGCCGAGGGCCTGGCCCGGGACGTGGTCCGGGTCGTGCAGCAGGCCCGCCGGGACGCCGACCTGGACGTCTCGGACCGGATCGTGGTGTCGGTGTCGGCCTCCGCGGAGGTACGCGCGGCGGTGTCGGCGTACACCGACTTCGTGGCCCGCGAGGTGCTGGCCGACACGGTCGACTTCGCCGAGGGCGTCGACGGCTTCGCCGGCGAGGTCGGCGAGGGCGAGCGCGTGACGGTGGCCGTCCGCCGGGTATGAGGTAGTGCGATGGTGGCGGTCCGGGGGGTGTTTCGCCGGGCCGCCGCCACCGGCTCCGCCCGCGCCCCGACAGGCCCGCTCACCAGCCGGCCGGCCCGCCACCCGCGTGGGGCCGCGTGTACCCGTCCGCTACCGTGACACCGCCTGTTCACGTACGACCGCCGGAGGACCAGTGCCGCTGCTCTACACCATCGGCAAGCTCACCGTGGCGCCCGCGCTCCGGTTGGCCTTCCGTCCGACCGTGGAGGGGTTGGAGCACATCCCGGAAACCGGTGGTGCGATCTTCGCGGGCAACCACCTCTCGGTCGCCGACGAGCTCTTCCTCGGCACCGTGGTCCCGCGGCACCTGGCCTTCTGGGCCAAGTCGGAGTACTTCAAGGGCACCGGGCCCAAGGGCGCCTTCTCCAAGTTCGTCCTCACCGGCCTGGGCGCCATCCCGGTCGAGCGGGCCGGCGGCCGGGCGGCGCTGTCCGCGTTCGACGCCGCCATCCCCGCGTTGCAGGGCGGTGACCTGGTCGCGGTCTATCCGGAGGGGACCCGCTCGCCCGACGGGCGGCTCTACCGGGGGCGTACCGGCACGGTCCGGCTGGCGGTGGCGGCCGGGGTGCCGATCATCCCGGTCGGCATGATCGGCACGGACAAGGCCCAGCCGATCGGCGCCCGGGTGCCCCGCCCCGGCCGCGCGAAGATCACCGTACGGTTCGGCAAGCCGCTGGACTTCACCGGCCGGTCCGACGACCGCGCCTCGCTGCGGGCGATGACCGACGAGCTGATGGCGGAGATCCAGAAGCTCACCGGCCAGGAGTACGTGCCGCGCTACGCCCCGCCGCGCGCCCACCCGCCGCTGGCGGGGGAGCCCGGCGCCGTCTGACGCCGAGGCGCTCGCCGAGGCGCTGCTCGGCCGGCGGCAGGCTCCCCGGCGAGCCTCAGGGCTGTGCCGGCGCCGGGGTGACGATCTGTTCCCGCAGGGTGTCCAGCAGGCGGGCGCTGTCGTCGACGGAGAGCCGGGTGAAGACGGCGGTGGTGATGCTGCCGTAGTCGACCGAGGTGCAGACCACCACGTCGGCGCCGTCCGACCGGCCGGTGGCGCACCGTTCGTACCGGCCGCGCACCCCGGTCTCGACCGGCTGGGGGGCGTCGAGCCGGTAGGTCTCGGCCAGCCGGGTCATCTCGTCGTCCGCGTCGGACTCCGGGTTGAACCGGAAGCCGGTGCCGCCGAACACGGTGACCCGCTTGCCGTCGCCGGTGCCGTAGACCCCGGCGAAGACATCCTCGGAGAGCAGGTTCGCCGCGCGTACCTCGGCCTTGAGTCGCTTGGCGGTGGCCTGGCTGCCGGCGTCCTGCCGCAGCGTCAGGTCGGCCACCTGGCCGGGGAGCGCGGCGTCGGCCGGGTACTGCTCCCACATCGGCTTGCCGAACCAGGCCGGGCAGCCGCAGCAGCAGACCAGGCTCAGCAGCAGCACCCAGGGCCAGCGCCGGCGACGCCGGACCGGCACCGGGACGTACCCGCGGGGCGCCTCCC
>NZ_JAEVHN010000106.1:0-13922 GCF_016803375.1 Micromonospora sp. 4G55 | reverse complement strand
GCCTCGGCGGCGTCCGGCGACCCGGTGCGGGCGGCGACGGGGGGCGCGCCGGACCGGGTGGCGGGATCGCCTTTCGTCGTCACCGCTAAAGCGTGCCCGACCGATGCAAGAGAAGACAACCGGACGGTAATAACGGTCGGGTTGCGTCGGGTCGGCTCAACCCCGACTTGCGGATTGCCGGCGGCGTGGCACTATTGAGTCAAGTTCACTCAACTTGCGGTGCGGTCGCTGCGGGCGGCCCGCCGGGCAGGCCCGTGACCTGCCTCAACGTTACGAAGCGAGGAAGCGAAGATGGCACGTGCGGTCGGTATCGACCTCGGCACGACGAACTCCTGCGTCAGCGTTCTCGAGGGCGGTGAGCCCACCGTCATCGCCAACGCTGAAGGCTCGCGGACGACCCCGTCGATCGTCGCGTTCGCCCGCAACGGCGAGGTGCTCGTCGGTGAGGTCGCGAAGCGCCAGGCGGTGACCAACCCCGACCGGACCATCCGGTCGGTCAAGCGGGAGATCGGCACCAACTGGTCCGTCGACATCGACGGCAAGAAGTACACCCCGCAGGAGATCTCGGCGCGGACGCTGATGAAGCTCAAGCGGGACGCCGAGGCGTACCTGGGCGAGCAGATCACCGACGCGGTGATCACCGTCCCCGCCTACTTCAACGACGGTCAGCGCCAGGCCACCAAGGAGGCCGGTGAGATCGCCGGCTTCAACGTGCTGCGGATCGTCAACGAGCCGACCGCGGCCGCCCTGGCGTACGGGCTGGACAAGGGCTCCAAGGAGCAGACCGTCCTGGTCTTCGACCTCGGTGGCGGCACCTTCGACGTGTCGCTGCTGGGCTGGCCGAGGGCGTCATCGAGGTCAAGTCGACCAGCGGTGACAACCACCTCGGTGGCGACGACTGGGACCAGCGCATCATCGACCACCTGGTGAAGACCTTCCGTGGCGAGCACGGCATCGACCTGGGCCAGGACAAGATGGCCCTGCAGCGGCTCCGTGAGGCCGCCGAGAAGGCCAAGATCGAGCTCTCCGCCGCCACCACCACCAACATCAACCTGCCGTACATCACCGCCGGCTCCGCCGGCCCGCTGCACCTCGACGTGACGCTGAGCCGCGCCGAGTTCCAGCGGATGACGCAGGACCTGCTGGACCGCTGCAAGGGCCCGTTCGAGCAGGCCGTGAAGGACGCCGGGATCAAGATCTCCGACGTCGAGCACGTGATCCTGGTCGGCGGTTCGACCCGGATGCCCGCCGTGACCGACCTGGTCAAGCAGCTCACCGGCCGCGAGCCGAACAAGGGCGTCAACCCGGACGAGGTCGTCGCCGTCGGCGCCGCCCTGCAGGCCGGTGTGCTCAAGGGTGAGGTCAAGGACGTCCTGCTGCTCGACGTGACCCCGCTGAGCCTGGGCATCGAGACCAAGGGCGGCATCTTCACCAAGCTGATCGAGCGCAACACCACCATCCCGACCAAGCGGTCCGAGGTCTTCACCACGGCGGACGACAACCAGCCGTCGGTGCTGATCCAGGTCTTCCAGGGTGAGCGGGAGATCGCGGCCTACAACAAGAAGCTCGGCACCTTCGAGCTGACCGGCCTCCCGCCGGCGCCGCGGGGCGTGCCGCAGATCGAGGTCGCCTTCGACATCGACGCCAACGGCATCGTGAACGTGCACGCCAAGGACCTGGGCACCGGCAAGGAACAGAAGATGACGATCACCGGCGGCTCCTCGCTGCCGAAGGACGACATCGAGCGGATGCGCCGGGACGCCGAGGAGCACGCGGAGGAGGACAAGCGCCGCCGCGACGACGCGGAGACCCGCAACGTGGCCGAGGCGCTCCAGTGGCAGACCGAGAAGTTCCTCGCCGAGAGCGGCGACAAGCTGCCCAGCGAGAACCGCGACCAGATCAACGAGGCCCTCGGCGAGCTGCGCGGTGCGCTCGGCGGCCAGGACATCGAGAAGATCAAGGCGGCGCACGAGCGGCTGGCGCAGGTCTCCCAGCAGGCCGGTTCGCTGCTCTACTCGCAGCAGGCCGAGCAGGGTGAGCAGCCGGGCGCGGCCGGCCCGGGCGCGGGTGCCGGTGCCGCCGGCGGCCCGCAGGCCGGTGGCGGCGACGACGTGGTCGACGCGGAGATCGTGGACGAGGACAAGAAGTGACGGTCCGTCCCCGATCCGGACTCACGGTAGAGAGAACGAGGTAGTCGCATGACGGAGAAGCCACGAGCCGCCGACCCGGGAGCCACCGGGTCGGTGCCGGGTGGCTCCGCGCCCGCCGAGCAGGCCGCCGGCGACGGGCCGCGGGTCGTCATCCGCAACAACCGCAAGATCGGCAAGACCGAGGAGGCGCCCGCCGCCGCCGACGCCGGGGCGGACGTCCCGGCCGAGGGCCTGGTGGAGGAGGCCGAGGTCGTGGTCGACGAGATCGAGGTCGAGACGGTCGACGGTCCGATCCCGGCCGGTCCGCCCGTGGTGGACGCCCCCGCGCAGCCGGTCGACGGCGGCGCGGTGGCCCCACTCGGCGCCGAGCTGGAGGCCCTCCGGGCCGAGCTCGACGAGCGAACCCGGGACCTGCAGCGGGTGTCGGCGGAGTACGCCAACTACCGCAAGCGGGTGGACCGCGACCGCGGTCTGGTCCAGGAGCAGGCGACCGGCTCGGTGCTCGCCGCGCTGCTGCCGATCCTGGACGACCTGGACCGGGCCCGCGAGCACGGCGACCTGGTGGGGCCGTTCGGCACGGTGGCCGAGCAGCTCACCACCGCGCTGGGCAAGTTCGGGCTGACCCCGTTCGGGGAGCAGGGCGACCCGTTCGACCCGACCCGGCACGAGGCGGTCGCGCACCAGACCTCGGCCGACGTGGACGAGCCGACCTGCGTCCAGGTGATGCGTCGGGGCTACCAGCTCGGGGAGCGGCTGCTGCGGCCGGCACTGGTCGCGGTCGCCGACCCGGAATAGTGCGGAACCATCCGGTCGCCTCGCCCGCCGTACGACGGCGGGTGGGGCGACCGGGCCACATCAGGCGGAAGGGGGTGGACCGGTGAGTTCCAAGGACTGGATCGAGAAGGACTACTACGCCGCGCTCGGCGTGCAGAAGTCCGCCTCCTCGGACGAGATCAAGAAGGCGTACCGGAAGCTGGCCCGGGAGTCGCACCCGGACCACAACCCGGGTGACCCGAAGGCCGAGGAGCGGTTCAAGACCGTCTCCGAGGCGTACGCGGTGCTCGGCGACGAGGCCAAGCGCCGCGAGTACGACGAGCTGCGCTCGCTGTTCGGCTCGGGCGCGTTCCGGCGCGGCGCCCGGGGTGCCGGGCAGCCCGGCGGGGTGCCGTTCGACGTCTCCGACCTCTTCGGCGGCGGGGGCGCCGGTGGCGCCGACACCCGGTTCGGCGGGGGTGGCTTCACCGACCTGTTCAGCTCGATCTTCTCCGGCGGTGGCGGGGCCGGTGGCCCGGCGCGTCCCCGCGGCCCGGCCCGCGGCCGGGACGTGGAGACCGAGGTGGCGCTCGACTTCGACGACGCCGTACGCGGGGTGACCGTCCCGCTGACGCTGCGCGCGCCGGGGGTCTGCGACACCTGCCACGGCGACGGCGCGAAGCCGGGCACCCGGCCGAAGGCCTGCCCGGTCTGCCACGGCGCCGGGGTGACCACCCGCAACCAGGGGTCGTTCAGCTTCTCCGAGCCGTGCCGCACCTGTCAGGGCGTGGGCACCGTCGTCGAGGAGAAGTGCCCGGAGTGCCAGGGCACCGGCGGGGTGACCAAGACCCGCACGCTGAACGTCCGCTTCCCCGCCGGGGTGGCCGACGGCCAGCGGATCAGGCTGGCCGGGCGCGGCGAGCCGGGTGAGCGGGGTGGCCCGGCCGGTGACCTCTTCGTGCAGGTCAAGGTCCGCCCGGATGAGCTGTTCGGGCGTACCGGGGACGACCTCACCCTGACCGTGCCGATCACCTTCGCCGAGGCGGTGCTCGGCACCGACCTGCGGGTGCCCACCCTCGACGGCGCGGTGACCCTGCGGGTGCCGCCGGGTACGCCGTCCGGGCGGGTGCTGCGGGCCCGGGGCAAGGGCGTGGTGCGGCGCGACGGTCGGGCCGGTGACCTGCTGGTCACGCTGGACGTGGTGGTGCCGGCGGTGGTGTCGGACGAGGCGCGGGCGACGCTGGAGTCGTTCGCCGAGCAGACTCCGCCGGCGGCTCGGGAACATCTCGACGCGCGGGTGCGTCGGGTCGGTTGACCGGTGGATCGGGTGCGGAGGTGAGCGGGATGTCGGGCGATTTCGTCGGTTCGGGTGACCCTGCCTACGAGGCCAAGGTGCTGATGATCTCGGTCGCGGCGCGGATGGCGGGGATGCACCCCCAGACCCTGCGCCAGTACGACCGGCTGGGCCTGGTGCAGGCCGGCCGGGCGGCCGGCGGTGGGCGTCGCTACAGCGTGCGTGACGTGGTGCTGCTGCGCGAGGTGCAGCGGCTCAGCCAGGACGACGGCATCAACCTGGCCGGCGTGAAGCGGATCATCGGCCTGGAGCGGCTGCTGGAGCAGGCGCAGCAGCGGGTGGCCCGGCTGGAGGCCGAGCTGGACGCCGCGTACCGGCGGATCGCCGAGCTGGAGTCGCTGGGCGGTTTCCCGCGCGGCGACCTGGTGCCCACCAACCGCACGTCGACGGCGCTGGTCGTCTGGCGTCCCCGCCGTACCCCGGACCGCTGAACCTCCGGCCCCGCCCGGCCGAATGGCCGGGCGCGGCCGTCCCGCCCGGTCCGGGTCCCTCGCGCGACCCGGACGCCGACTCGCGGGCCCCGCTGACCGGCGCCGGGCCTTCCGGTGGCGCCAGTTCGCGTTTCTCCGGCGACGGCCGGACCGGTTGGGTTAGCCTCAGAACCAGGTCCAACCCACTCAATCCGGACTCCGATGGCAGGGGGAGCCATGGCGGAATCGGCGAAGAAGGTTGCCCAGCAGACGGAGGACCGGCTCGACAAGGTGGCCGAGAACCTTCGGCAGGGGTTCGACCGGGTGACCAAGGGTCGCTTCAGCGACGAGATCAAGAACGGCCGGTTCAGCGACCAGGTCGACCACGGCATCGACCAGGGTCGCGTCGAAGCGAGACGCCGGAAGCAGGGTGGATCGGAACGCTGACGATCCGCCGACGTGCGGGCCGGGACCCACGGGGGGTCCCGGCCCGTTCGCCTGTTCGAGGAGGAGTTGGCACGGGCCGACCGCACCGCGTCGGCGTCGGGCGTCAGCCGATCCGGCGGTTCTCCCGGACCAGGCCGCCCTCGCACCAGTCGTGGTAGACGAAGAGGTCCTGCCGGGCCAGCAACACCCGGCTGTTATGCGCCCAGTTGCGCATCAGCTCGTCGCCCTCCCGCTCGGCCTGCTCGACCAGCTTGCGGAAGCGGCGCTTCGGGTGGGCGCGGAAGTTCGTCCGGATGCCGTCCGCCGCGTAGATGTAGAGGCAGTGCAGGGCGAACCGGCGGGCCGGGCAGGCCGGGTCCATCGCCAGGTCGAAGAGGGTGAGCACCAGGTGGTCGCCGGCGACCAGCAGGTCCCAGTCGGGTGGCATCGAGGCCAGCGGCACCGAGTCCGGGTGGTAGGCCCACGCCCGCAACTCCGTCGGCGACGGGTCGACGGGGTTGGCGAAGCCGTGGAACGTCGGATCCTGCACGCTCACCGGCAACCTTCCGCTTCCGCCCGCGGGGCACACTGGCCACCCGCGGACCCCTGGCTCGTTGGGGCAGAACGGTAACCGTCGTCGGCGGGCTGGCGGAAGAGCCTGTCGGGAGCAATTCGGCAACGGGCGGACCGGCCGGGTCAGCCGTACGGCCGACCCGGCCGGGGCACGCTCAGTCGGTGGTCGGCACCGGTTCGGGCCGGCGGAACGTGGCCCGCCGCCGCAGCCAGACCTTGAACCACCCCATGTCGGGCAGCCGCGCCAGCATCGGCCCGGTCACCACCGTGATCAGCACGTACGCCGTGGCGAGCGCCGCCAGCCTGGGCTCGACGGTGCCGGCGGCGACGGCCAGCCCGGCGATGACGATGGAGAACTCACCGCGCGGCATCAGCGCGAAGCCGGCCCGCCAGCGCCCGGGCTCGGCGATGCCCGCCCGGCGGGCCGCCAGGTAGCCGGTGAGCAGCTTCGTCCCCATGGTCACCACGGCCAGGGCGAGCGCCGGCAGCAGCACCGGCGGCATGTCCCGGGGGTCGGTGACCAGGCCGAAGAAGACGAAGAAGACCGCCGCGAAGAGGTCCCGCAGCGGGGAGAGCAGCTCGGTCGCGTGGTGCGCCACCGGCCCGGAGAGCGCGATGCCGACCAGGAACGCGCCCACCGCCGCCGACACCTGGAGCTTGGCCGCGACGCCGGCGACCAGCAGGGTCAGCCCGAGGACGCCGAGCAGCAGCGCCTCCGGGTCCTTGGCGGACAGCGCCGAGGAGATGAGGTGGCCGTACCGGATGGCGACCACCAGGACGACGACCACGGTGAGCACCGCGACGCCGAGGGCGATGCCGCCCTTGACCAGCCCGACGCCGGCCAGCAGCGCGGTGACCAGCGGCAGGTAGAGCGCCATGGCCAGGTCCTCGATGACCAGCACGGAGAGGATCACCGGGGTCTCCCGGTTACCGACCCGGCCCAGGTCGCCGAGGACCTTGGCGATCACGCCGGAGGACGAGATCCAGGTGATGCCGCCGAGCACCACGGCGGCCACCCAGCCCCAGCCGAGCAGCAGCGCGAACGCGAAGCCGGGCAGCGCGTTGAGCAGCGCGTCGATCAGCCCGGCCGGCGCGGCGGAGCGCAGGTTGCCGACCAGTTCGTTGGCGCTGTACTCCAGACCGAGCATGACCAGCAGCAGGATGACGCCGATCTCCGCGCCGACGGCGAAGAACTCCTCGCTGGCGTTGAGCGGCAGCAGGCCGCCGTGGCCGAAGCCCAGGCCGGCGAGGAGGTAGAGCGGGATCGGGGAGACCCCGAACCGCCGGCTGAGCCGGCCCAGGAGTCCGAGGAGCAGCAGCAGCGCGCCGACCTCGACGAGCAGTGTGGTGGTTTCGTGCATCCGCCTCAGCCGTCCGGGTCACTGTCGGCGAGGATGGCGGTCACTCCGTCGAGACCCTGGCGGGTACCGACCACGACCACCACGTCACCGGCCGCGAAGCGGAAGGTGGGATCGGGTGAGACGTTCACCTCGCCCTGGCGGAGCACCGCCACGATCGAGGCGCTGGTGCGGGTGCGTGCCTTGGTGTCGCCCAGCCGCTTGTTGACGTACTTCGAGCCCGCCGGGATGGCGATCTGCTCGGTCAGCAGCCCGGCCGCCTGCTCGCGCAGGCCGGAGAGCTGGCCGAGCATCAGCGACGCGCCGAGGATGTCGGCGAGCGCCTCCGCCTCGTCGTCGGTGAGCGGGATGTCCGCCTGGCAGGCGTCGGGATCGTCCGGGTCGTACAGGACGAGGTCACGGCGGCCGTTGCGGTGGGAGACCACCCCCAGCCGGCGGCCGGATTCCGTCACCAGGTCGTGACGCACGCCGATTCCCGGTAGGGCAGTCTGTTCGACACGTACTCGCACCCGGGCAAGGCTACCCTGCCGAGGAGGGGCCCATGATCGATCGAGTGCTCCGCCCGGTGGTCGCCCTGCTGGCCGTCCCGGCGCTGGTGGCGTGCTCGGCGATCGGGGACATCCGCCGCGACCCGCCGTCCCGGTCCGCCGCACCGTCGCCGACGGCCGTGACCGTGCCGGCACCGCCGCCGTCCGCCGGCTTCGACGAGGTACGCGCCGGCCGGGTCGCCGTCGCCGAGCGGTACGACGACCCGTTCGTGGAGTTCTCCGACGCCGCGCACGGCTGGGCGCTCTTCGCCAGCTGCGACGGTGGCCCGCCGGACCGGACCTGCCCGGCGCTGCTCTTCTCCACCCTGGACGGTGGGCGCTCCTGGCTGACGGTGCGCCACCCGCGCCCGGTCGCCGACAACCAGCAGCTCTACACCGCGCCGGGACTGGTGACGCTGCTGGCCGAGCCGCACGGCTGGTACACCTCGACCGACGGCGGCGCGAGCTTCGTGCGGACCGACGGGGAGCCGCCTGCCTGGCGGGCCGCGCAGGGGCGGTTCCAGGTGATCGAGGCGACCGGCCGGGTGGGCGAGTGGGACGGCGCGGCGCTGCGTCCGCTGGCCGCCCAGCCGTCCGTGCCGGCGTCGAACACCGTCGCGTCCTCCGCCGACCTGCTGGTGGCGGCGGGGGTGGGTAACGAGGGACCGTACGCGGCGGTCTCCACGGACCGGGGTCGGAGCTGGCAGCGGACGCCGGTGCCGGCACCCGACGGCACCGTTGCCATTCTGCGGGCGGAGGTCGCCCCGGACAGTCAGGTCTGGCTGGTGGGTGAGCGGTCGGACCGGATGGACTTCCCGGCGCTCTGGCGGTGGCAGGGGCGGTGGACGTCCGTGCCGGCGCAGTCCTACCCCTCCCGGATCCTGTCGGTCGCCCCGATCGGCGCCGGGCGGGTCGCGGTGACCGGCCCGTACGGCGCAGGCGTGGTGATCGACGGCCGGTACACCCCGGTCCCCTGGCCGGTGGGCCCGGAGCACTACCTGACCACCCTGGACGACGGCACCGTCTTCGCCCGCGGGCCGGCGGACGTGGTGCTGGGCACCGGCGTCGGCACGGACCGGCGTTGGGTACGGGTGACCGTCGGCGGCGACTGACGGGCGACCATCGGGCGCGCGCCGGGCGGGGCGGGCGGCGCGCCCGGCCGGGGATTCCCGACCGGGCGCACGCCTGCCGCCGGCTCAGCGGAGCGCGGCGAAGAACTCCCGGATGTCGGCGACCAGCACGTCGGTCGCCTCGTGCGCGGCGTAGTGCCCGCCCACGTCGCCGCGCCCTTCCACGTCGGCCTGGTACGCCGTCCAGCGCACGATGTTGCCGTGGTCCCGCTCGGCGAAGCGGCGGATCGACTGGAAGTCGCCGGGGAACATCGCCAGCCCGGTCGGGCTCGTCGTCGGCCCGGTCGGGTGCTCGGTGGTGTGCGCGTCCTCCCAGTAGAACCGCATCGACGAGGCCGCCGTGCCGGTGAACCAGTAGATCGCCACGTTGGCGAGCACGAAGTCGGGGTCCAGGCTCCGGTCGAAGAGCTGACCGTTCCAGGCGAGCAGCCCGACCGGTGAATCGGCCAGCGCGAACGCCAGGGTCTGCGGCTGCTGGCTCTGCACCTGGTTGAAGGAGAACTTGTTCTCGAAGAACCACTGCAGGTGCGCGAGGGCCGCCTGGTCGGCCTCGGAGAGCCCCTGGAACTCGCTCGGGTCCCCGGACGGGAACGAGAAGAGCTGGGTGACGTGGACGCCGAGCACGTGCGCGGCGTCGATGCGGCCGATCTCCGGCGAGATCATCGAGCCGGCGTCGTTGCCGACCGCGCCGTAGCGGTCGTAACCGAGCCGGGCCATCAGCTCCGCCCACGCTCGGGCGGTGCGGTACCGGTTCCAGCCGGGGCTGCGGGTCGGCCCGGAGAAGCCGAAGCCCGGCAGCGACGGGATGACCAGGTGGAACGCCGGCGCCGTGGGGTCGGTGGGCTCGGTGAGCGGGGCGATGACGTCCAGGTACTCCACCACCGAGCCGGGCCAGCCGTGGGTGAGCACGAGCGGGGTGGCGTCAGTGCGGGACGACCGGACGTGCAGGAAGTGGATGTCCTCGCCGTCGATCTCGGTGACGAACTGCGGGTGGGCGTTCAGCCGCGCCTCCACGGCCCGCCAGTCGAACTTCTCCAGCCAGTACGTCACCAGCTCGCGGACCCGGTCGGTGGTCGTGCCGTACGCGTCGCCGACGCCCGGGAGCTCCCCGGGCCAGACGGCCCGGCGGAGCCGGGCGGCGAGGTCGTCGAGGGCGGTCTGCGGGATGTCGACGCGGAACGGGCGGATGGCGATGCCGGACATGCGCTGCTCCTCAGAACGGAATGTTTCGTTCCGTTCAACCATAGCAGAGCGGAATGATCCGTTCCACTGTTATCCTCGGGTCATGCCGAACCCGACCGACACCCCGCCGCTCGCCGGCAGGCGCGCGCAGGCGGCGCGCAACGACGCGGTGATCCTGGAGGCTGCCCGCGCGGTCTTCCTCGCCGACCCGAAGGCCCCGATCGCCGCGGTCGCCGAGCGCGCCGGCGTGGGGATCAGCGCCCTCTACCGGCGGTACGCCGGCAAGGAGGACCTGCTGCGCAAGCTCTGCCACGACGGCCTGCGGCGGTTCATCGGGGCGGCCGAGGAGGCGGCCGGCGACCCGGACGACTGGTCCGCCTTCGCCGGCTTCCTGGAGCGCATCGTCGATGCCGACGTGCACTCGCTGACCGTGCACCTGGCCGGTACCTTCACCCCGACGCCGGAGATGGGTCGGGACGCGGCGCGGGCCAACGAGCTCACCGCGGCGCTGGTGGAGCGGGCGCGGGATGCCGGGCGGCTCCGACCCGACCTGGTGGCGCAGGACGTCGGGCTGCTGCTGGAGGGGTGCGCAGCGATCCGCGTACCCGATCCGGAACGGACCCGGCAGTTGCGCCGGCGGCACCTCGCGGTGCTGCTGGCCGGCCTCGCCGTCACCGACCCCCCGCTGCCGGGGCCGCCGCCCGCCGCCGGGGAGTTCGACTGGCGGTGGCGGCGACCCGAGTGACCCGGGTCACACAGCTGGAGTTGAGCGGAATAGGCTCAACTCTGGTTTCGTCCTTACTGGTGGACACGCCGATCCAGGGGAGCCCATGAACACGGAACGCCTCACCACCAAGAGCCGCGAGACCATCACCGGTGCCGTCGCGCTGGCGAACCAGCGCGGTCACGCCACGTGGAGCCCTGGCACCTGCTGCTGGCCCTGCTGGACACCGACGGCTCGACCGCCGCCGGCCTGCTGCGCGCCGTCGGGGCCGACCCCGCCGAGCTGCGCCGGGTCGCCCAGCGCTCGGTCGACGCGCTGCCCGCCGCCCGGGGCTCCAGCATCGCCGAGCCCACGCTGGCCCGCGAGTTCGTCAACGCCATCGGTGCCGCCGAGCAGATCGCCCGGCCGCTCGGCGACGAGTACACCTCGACCGAGCACCTGCTCGCCGGCCTGGCCCGGGTCGGTGGCGCGGTCTCCGGCGCGCTGAAGGGGGTCGGGGCCACCGAGGAGAACCTGGTGGCCGCCTTCCCGACCGTCCGGGGCGGCGACCGTCGGGTCACCACCGCCGACCCCGAGCAGACCTACCAGGCCCTCGCCAAGTACGGCGTCGACCTGACCGCCAGCGCCCGGGACGGCAAGATCGACCCGGTGATCGGCCGGGACTCGGAGATCCGCCGGGTGATCCAGGTGCTGTCCCGCCGGACCAAGAACAACCCGGTGCTCATCGGTGAGCCGGGCGTCGGCAAGACGGCGATCGTCGAGGGGCTGGCCCAGCGGATCGTCGCCGGCGACGTGCCCGAGTCGCTGCGCGACAAGAAGTTGGTCTCGCTCGACCTCGGCGCGATGGTCGCCGGCGCGCAGTACCGGGGCCAGTTCGAGGAGCGGCTGAAGTCCGTCCTCGAGGAGATCAAGAACTCGAACGGCCAGGTCATCACCTTCCTCGACGAGCTGCACACCGTCGTCGGCGCCGGCAAGGGCGAGGGTTCGATGGACGCCGGCAACATGCTCAAGCCGATGCTGGCCCGTGGCGAGCTGCGGATGGTCGGCGCGACCACGCTGGACGAGTACCGCGAGCACATCGAGAAGGACCCGGCGCTGGAGCGCCGCTTCCAGCCGGTGCTGGTCGGCGAGCCGACCATCGAGGACACCATCGGCATCCTGCGCGGCCTCAAGGAGCGCTACGAGGTGCACCACGGCGTACGGATCACCGACGCCGCGCTGGTCGCCGCCGCCGCCCTCTCCGACCGCTACATCACCGACCGGTTCCTGCCGGACAAGGCGATCGACCTGGTCGACGAGTCGGCCTCCCGGCTCCGCATGGAGATCGACTCCCGCCCGGTGGAGGTCGACGAGATCGAGCGGGCCGTACGCCGGCTGGAGATCGAGGAGATGGCGCTGGCCAAGGAGCCCGACGCCGCCTCCGCCGAGCGGCTGGAGCGGCTGCGCAAGGAGCTGGCCGACAAGCGCGAGCAGCTCACCGCGCTCTCGGAGCGCTGGCAGACGGAGAAGAGCCACATCACCAAGCTCTCCACCGCCAAGGAGGAGCTGGAGCGGCTCGGCGGCGAGGCCGAGCGGGCCGAGCGCGACGGTGAGCTGGAACGCGCCGCCGAGCTGCGCTACGGCCGCATCCCGGCGCTCAAGACCGAGCTGAAGCAGGCCGAGGAGGAGCTGGCCCGGCTCCAGGCCGACGGCGCGATGCTCAAGGAGGAGGTCGGCGCGGACGACATCGCCGCGGTGGTCGCCTCCTGGACCGGCATCCCCGCCGGCCGGCTGCTGGAGGGGGAGACCGCCAAGCTGCTCCGGATGGAGGAGTCGCTGGCCTCCCGGGTGGTCGGCCAGGCCGAGGCGGTGGGCGCGGTCTCCGACGCCGTCCGCCGCGCGCGGGCCGGCGTCGCCGACCCGGACCGCCCGACCGGCAGCTTCCTCTTCCTCGGCCCGACCGGCGTCGGCAAGACCGAGCTGGCCAAGGCGCTCGCCGAGTTCCTCTTCGACGACGAGCGGGCCATGGTCCGCATCGACATGAGCGAGTACGGCGAGAAGCACTCCGTCGCCCGCCTGGTCGGCGCCCCGCCCGGGTACATCGGCTACGAGGAGGGCGGCCAGCTCACCGAGGCGGTGCGCCGCCGGCCGTACTCGGTGATCCTGCTCGACGAGGTGGAGAAGGCCCACCCGGACGTCTTCGACATCCTGCTCCAGGTGCTCGACGACGGCCGGCTCACCGACGGCCAGGGCCGCACGGTGGACTTCCGCAACGCGATCCTGATCCTCACCTCCAACCTCGGGTCGTCGGTGATCAGCGACCTGACGCTGGCCGAGGAGCAGCGCCGCGAGGGGGTCCTCGCCGTGGTCCGCTCGCACTTCAAGCCGGAGTTCCTCAACCGCCTCGACGACATCGTGGTCTTCGCCGCGCTGCGCGGCGACGACCTGCGCTCCATCGTCGACATCCAACTCAACCGGATGCGAAAGCGTCTCGCCGACCGTCGGTTGGCACTGGAGATCACCGAGGCGGCCCGAGGGTGGCTCGCCGAGCACGGCTACGACCCGATCTACGGCGCCCGCCCGCTGCGCCGCCTGGTCCAGACCGCCATCGGCGACCAGCTCGCCAAGGCGCTGCTGGCCGGGCAGATCCGCGACGGCGACACCGTCCGGGTGGACCTCGCCGACACCAAGGACGCCCTCACGGTCACCCCGGCCTGACCCACCCGCACCACCCCACGACGGGCCCGCCTCGCCCGGCGGCGTCCGCGCATCCTCCCGGCCCCGTACCGCTCCGGACCCGCCCCGGTGATCAAGAGGTTTGCGTCGGCGAAACCTGGCCCGCCGACGCAAACCTCTTGATCAGGAGGGTGGGGGGGTGGCGGGACGGGGAAAGGATGGGGGCATGTTCGGGATCGGGAAGAGCAGGGACCGGGAGCTGGACGCGGCCGTCAAGGAGCTCGCCGGGGCGGACACGCTGGCGTTCGGCGGGGTGGGCATCGCGGGCACGCTGCTGCCGGTGACGGAGGCGTACCGGCGGGTCGAGGAGGCCCTCCACGCGCACCCGGACGAGGCCCGGGACAAGGTCGACTGGCTGCTCCGGCACGGCTCGCCGGCCGGAAAGGCGTACGCGGCGACCCTGCTGGAGCGGGTCGAGCCGGCAGCGGCCCGGGAGGCCTGGGCGCGCTGCGCGACGACAAGGGCGAGTTCACCACCTTCACCGGCTGCGTGATGGGCAACGCCAGCCTGCACGGGTACGCCACCGAAAGGCTGGCCGGACGGTAGGCCGGAGTCCGGCCGAACGGGGCTGCGGCGCCCCGGCGGCGGCCCGTAGCTTCCCCCGCATGACTCAGGACGCC
>NZ_JAEVHN010000105.1:0-13969 GCF_016803375.1 Micromonospora sp. 4G55 | reverse complement strand
CCGGTGACCAGGTCGAGGGTCAGCAGGGCCAGGCCCGCCCCGATCGGGTTCAGCTCGGGATAGCCACCCCCGGCGATGAGCTGGTTCTTGACGATCCGGTCCGCGCCCAGCGCCAGCAGCCCGACCACCAGCAGCGCGAACCAGCGGTCCCCGCCGAGGCGGCGGGTCAGCCGCCAGCTCAGCAGCAGGAAGAGTGCGTACAGGGCGAGCAGCGGCAGCCGCAGCGCGAGCACCGAGGGCCCGGCGAGCGCCACCAGCGGTGCGGCCAGGTACGCCTCCAGCGCACCCATGTACGCCTGCCCGTAGAAGAAGATCGGGAAGTCCTCGCCGCGGGCGATGTGCAGCGCGGCGAGCCCCATGGTCGCCTCGTCGCTGTTGGTGCGCGGAGTGTCCCCGAGCAGCAACGCGAGCCGGTACCCCACCCCGGCCAGGCCGACCAGCAGGGCGAGCACCGCCGAGGCGCGCCAAGCGGGCCACCGGGGCGCGCGCGGGCGGGTGACGTCGCGCGCCGCCTGGCGTACCCCGGTGGTCATGCCTGCGATCATGGCATCCGGGCGCGGCCCGGCGGCCGGTGACGCGGCCGTCGGCCGGCCTCAGCCGGCGGCGGTGACGCCCTCGCGGGCCTCCAGCGCCTGCTTGTAGAGCCGCCCGGCCCGGTACGACGAGCGCACCAGCGGCCCGCTCATCACGCCGGCGAAGCCGATCTCCTCGGCCTCCTCGCGCAGCTCGACGAACTCCTCCGGCTTGACCCAGCGGGTGACCGGGTGGTGCCGGGGGGAGGGGCGCAGGTACTGGGTGATGGTGATCAGCTCGCAGCCCGCCTCGTGCAGGTCGCGCAGCGCCTGGGAGACCTCGGCCCGCTCCTCGCCCATGCCCAGGATCAGGTTGCTCTTGGTGACCAGGCCGTCGGCGCGGGCCTGGCGGATCACGTCCAGCGAGCGCTCGTAGCGGAACGCCGGCCGGATCCGCTTGAAGATCCGCGGCACCGTCTCGACGTTGTGCGCCAGCACCTCGGGACGGGAGCTGAACACCTCGGCGAGCTGCTCGGGGACCGCGTTGAAGTCGGGGATCAGCAGCTCGACGCCGCAGCCGGACTGCAGGGCGTGGATCTGCCGGACCGTCTCGGCGTAGAGCCAGGCCCCGCCGTCGGGCAGGTCGTCGCGGGCGACGCCGGTGATGGTGGCGTAGCGCAGCCCCATCGCGGCGACCGACTCGGCGACCCGACGCGGCTCGTCGGCGTCGAACTCGGCCGGCTTGCCGGTGTCGATCTGGCAGAAGTCGCAGCGCCGGGTGCACTGGTCACCGCCGATGAGGAAGGTGGCCTCGCGGTCCTCCCAGCACTCGTAGATGTTGGGGCAGCCGGCCTCCTGGCAGACGGTGTGCAGCCCCTCGCGCGAGACCAGGCCGCGCAGCTGGGTGTACTCCGGGCCCATCTTGGCCTTGACCTTGATCCACGGCGGCTTGCGCTCGATCGGCGTCTCGGCGTTGCGGGCCTCGATCCGCAGCAGACGCCGCCCCTCAGGTGCGGCAGTCGCGGTACGGCCGGCCTGCTCGGTCGTCGGCGTGGAGTGCTCGATCGTCACAAAACCGAGACTACGCCCGGCGGTGGCGGTCGATGAACCGCGGGCGACCGGCGTCACGCCACAGATGTTGTGACACCGGACACCGAGGGCCGAAAAACCCAGTCACACGCCTCCCGCCAGTGGTGCTAGCGTCTGCCGCAGAGCTGTGACGGAGCCGAGTAGGGCCCCGGCCCGCCAGTGCAGAGAGCCGCCGGTTGCTGGGAGGCGGTCTGGCGCCGGGGCGCGAAGACCCTCCTGAGCTGCGGGAAGAACGGCGTTCGCGCCCAGTAGAGCCCGCCCGGCCGGCCCCGGTGAAAAGGCGACGAACGAGGCCCCCGCTCGCGGGGGCGAAGGTGTGGTGGCACCGCGAGGTTCCCGCTCGCCCACACCTCCCTGGGATCGCGTTGCGATCGATCGAGGAGGTACCACCGTGCAACGCATCCTCTCCACCCAACTTCCCGCCCACGTCGGGCGGACCGTCCGGATCGCCGGCTGGGTGCACCGCCGCCGGCTGCTCAAGTCGGTGGCCTTCCTGATCGTGCGAGACGCCGCCGGCCTGAGCCAGGTCGTGGTCACCGACCCGGCCGTCCGCGCCGCGCTGGAGAAGCTCACCGAGGAGACGGTCGTCGAGGTCACCGCCACGGTGGTCGCGAACCCGACGGCGCCCGCCGGGGTCGAGCTGACCGACCCGACGGTACGACCACTCGGCCCGGCCGCCGTGCCGCCGCCGTTCGACCTGTACCGGCCGACGCTGACCGCGACCCTGCCCACCCAGCTCGACCACGCGCCCACCGCGCTGCGCCACCCGACCCGCTCGGCGGCGCTGCGGATCTCGGCGGCGGCGGTGGCCGGGTTCCGGGCCGCCCTCGACGCCCGTGACTTCGTGGAGATCCACACCCCGAAGGTGGTCGGCTCGTCCACCGAGAGCGGGGCGAACGTCTTCGCGCTGGACTGGTTCGGCCGGCCCGCGTACCTGGCGCAGTCGCCGCAGTTCTACAAGCAGCTGATGGTGGGCGTCTTCGAGCGGGTCTACGAGGTCGGTCCGGTGTTCCGGGCCGAGCCGCACGACACCGTCCGGCACCTGGCCCAGTACACCTCGCTCGACGTGGAGCTGGGCTTCGTCGCCGACCACCGGGACGTGATGGCCGTGCTGCGCGCCACCCTCGCCGGGATGCTGGCCGGCGTGGCGGAGCGGGCCGGCGCGGCGGTGGCGACCCTCGGCATCGGGCTGCCCGAGGTGCCGGCCGACATCCCGGCGGTGCACTTCACCGAGGCGTTGCGCATCGCGGGCGCGCCGGCCGACGAGCCGGACCTCGCCCCCGCCCACGAGCGGGCGCTGGGGGAGTGGGCGCGGGCCGAGCACGGCTCGGACTTCCTCTTCGTCACCGGGTACCCGATGGCGAAGCGGCCCTTCTACACCCACCCGGACCCGCAGCGGCCGGCCTACTCCAACGGCTTCGACCTGCTCTTCCGGGGGATGGAGCTGGTCACCGGCGGGCAGCGGCTGCACCGGTACGACGACTACCTGGCGGCGCTGGCCGCGCGGGGCGAGCCGGTGGAGCCGTACGCCGGCTACGTCGACGCGTTCCGGCACGGCATGCCCCCGCACGGTGGCTTCGCCATCGGCCTGGAACGCTTCGTCGCCCGGCTGACCGGCGCCACCAACGTCCGCGAGGTCACCGCCTTCCCCCGCGACCTGCACCGCCTCACCCCCTGACGGGTCCCCGCCCCGCCCGGTGTGTTCCGGGCCGGGGCGGGTCAGGTGTGGGGGCGGAGTCTGGCGCGCAGGGTACGCCGGGCCAGCGGTCCGAGGTCTCGACGACCTCGATGAGGACGGCGAGGCGTTCCAGGGCGTCCAACGCGTCGTGGGCGCCGGCCGGGTCGACGCCCTCGAAGAGTTCCAGCCCGATGAACGCGGCGGAGATCGCGCGGGCCAGCCCGGCCGGGTCGGCGACCGGGGCGACCGGCGAGTCGCGCAGCAGCCGGTGTAGCACCGTCTCGATCTCCGCCGTCCAGAGCCCGAGCGCGGCGGCCGTCGCCTCCGCGAGCGTCGGGTCGGTCTGCGCCCCGGCCAGCAGCTGGGCCAGCACCGCCACGTTGCCCGCGGAGCGTTCCTGCTCGTGCAGGGCGCGCCCCAGGTCGAGCAGCTCGCGCAGCGATCCGACCTCGGCGAACCGGTCCCGGTAGGCCGCCACCCGGATCGCCGTCGCGCTGCGGCACGCCTCGGCGAGCAGCGCGTCGACGGTGCCGAAGTGGTAGAAGACCAGGGCCTGGTTGACCCCGGCGGCCGCCGCGATCGTGCGGGCCGAGGCGCCGGCGATGCCGTGGGACCGGATCGCCGCGAGCGCCCCGTCGATCAGCTTCTGCCGGGTGGCGGCCATGGGGATCCTCTCCGTCAGTCCCGGGGATTCTCCCGCAGCGGCCGCACCGCGGCGGGCACCGGTGCCCCGTCCGGCGGCACGTAGTCGACGGTGAAGCTGCCCGTGTACCCGAACAGCGGCCCGAAGTGGCGGTTGCTGACCCGTACCTCGATGTGGAACCGCCCGGTCCGGTCGTCGTACCACTCGCGCAGGTTGGCCTCGCCGCTGAGCGCCGGCGGGCAGGGCAGCCCGCCGCGGAAGCGCTGGGCGCCGCTGCGGATCGTCAGCGCCCCGGCGGCGTCGACGCCGAGGTGCAGGTCGACCGCGAGGTGCTGGTGGGTGCCCAGGTAGTCCACCAGGACGCCGCGCCGGGGGCTCCACACCATCGTGGCGTCGAACCGGCGGCGGCGGTGCGCGGCGACCTCGAAGGTACGTACGAAGGTCAGCGTCGGGCGGCGGTACGAGTCGGTGTAGGCGTAGTTCTCGATGGTGAACGGCACGCCGGTGCCGGTCTCCGGGAACAGCACGTGTCGCAGGGTGCCCAGCCGCAGGAACGGCGCGGTGAAGGCGGCGCCGCGCCAGACCCGGTCCATCACGCCGGTGCCGACACAGCCCAGGTCGGTACGGCCGTCGACGCCGAAGCGGCGCCGCAGTCGGGGGTGCAGCCGGTCGAAGTCGGCGCCCAGGGCGCGCTGGAAGACGGAGGTCACAGCTGCTCCAGCAGCGACGGCGTCCGGGCGGCGAGGCGGTCCGTTGGCCCGCGTCGGCACCGGCGGGCGGCCGGGGTGTGCGGGTGGGGCGGCACCGCCAGCGCGATCAGCGCCGTGCCGAGCACCGCCCCGGCGACGCCCGCGCCTCCCGCGCCCAGCCGGGCGGCCAGCGCGCCGACGCAGGTCACCGCGAGCGCCCGCAGGGCCACCTCCCGCCACGCCTGCCGCCGGGCGCGCTCGGGCGGTACGCCCCGTTCCAGCCAGAGCCGCAGCCGGTCGAACGACCACGCGGTCGCCCAGCCGAACAGCGGTCGGAAGGCGAGATCGGCCAGCCGGCCGGCGAGCCCCCAGCGTGGGGCGTACGTGTAGCCGGTCAGGAACCGCACCCCGTCCGGCCCGGGCAGGTAGCGCCAGTAGCCGGACCCGGTGGCGATCAGCGACCGCGGGTCGTCGGAGCCGAAGCGCAGCGCCGAGGTGCGGGTGCCGTCCGGGCGGTTCCGCTCACCGGCGTGCGTGCCGTGGCCGGCGATCCGCACGCCGGGCAGCACGGTGGTGGCGTACCGGAACCGGGCGGGGGTGCTGCCCGGCACCGGGTCGATCCGGCCGAAGCGCGCATCCCAGCGGCGGTGCGCCCCCGGGTCCTGGGTCGCCTGCCAGAGCCGTTCCACCGGCGCGTCGATCAGTGTCTCCACGTAGATGCCCCGCACGTCAGCCTCCCTTTTGAGCGGTCGCTCAACGAACGGTAGCCGCGGGTTGAGCGACTGCTCAATCCCTCGCATGGGGGAGCGGGCTCCGCCGCCGACAACTTGCATTGTCTTGACAAGAAATATTGTCGGTGGGAGGCTGGGGGCATGTTCGACATCGCAGTGATCGAGGACCCGGCGGCCGCCGAGGCGTCGCTGGACCCGGTGCGTGCCCGGCTGCTCGCTGCGCTCGCCGAGCCGGCCTCGGCGACGATGCTCGCGGCCCGGGTCGGGCTGGCCCGCCAGAAGGTCAACTACCACCTTCGGGCGCTGGAGCAGCACGGCCTGATCGAGCTGGTCGAGGAGCGCCGCAAGGGCAACATGACCGAGCGGGTCATGCGCGCCACCGCGGCGTCGTACGTCATCTCGCCGGCCGCGCTCGCCGCCGTGCGCCCGGATCCGGCCCAGGCGCCCGACCGGCTCTCCGCGCGGTGGTTGCTGGCGCTCGCCGCCCGGCTCGTCCAGGACGTCGGCGCGCTGATCACGGCGCGGACCGGGCCGGCAAGCGGGTCGCCACCTTCGCCGTGGACGCCGACGTCCGGTTCGCCTCGGCGACGGACCGGGCCGCGTTCGCCGAGGAGTTGGCGGCCGCCGTCGCCGGCCTGGTCAGCCGGTATCACGACGAGCAGGCTCCCGGTGGCCGGCGGCACCGGGTGGTCCTCGCCCTGCACCCCAGCGTCGACCTACCGACCGGCGCAGCCGAGGACTCCTGACCATCACCCCGCCCCGCACCCCCTGAATTCCCGCTCGCGACCCACTTCGCGTACCGCACAGAGAGAGGCGCCACCATGCGACACCCGTTCGAACTCGACAAGGACATCGCGCTGCCCGGCACGCCGGAGCAGGTGTGGGCGGCGATCGCGACCGGCCCGGGCATCGACTCCTGGTTCATGGGCCGCAGCGAGGTCGAGCCCCGCGAGGGCGGCCGGACCCGGTTCACCATGGCCGGTGAGGTCGCCGAGTCGACCGTGACGGCCTGGGAGCCCGGCAAGCGGTTCGCGTACCGGAGCGACCCGGGGCCGGACGGCACCTTCATGGCCATCGAGTACCTGATCGAGGGCCGCGAGCAGGGCGGCACCGTGCTGCGGCTGGTGCAGAGCGGCGTCCTCGGGGACAACTGGGAGACCGAGTACGAGGCCATGCGGACCGGTTGGGACATGTACCTGGGGACGCTCGCGGCGTACCTGGCGCACTTCGCCGGCCGGGCCGGCACCCCGGTCGCGGCGTTCCGGCCCGGGGCGGGCGAACCGGATGAGGTCTGGGCCGCCGTGGCCGGCGCGTTCGGGCTGACCGGCCCGGTCACCGGGGGTGAGCCGGTCCGGCTGGAGCTGCCCGGGCTGCCGCCGGTCGACGGGGTGGTCGACCTCGTCGGCCTGCCGACGTACTTCGGCGTACGGACCTCGGACGCGCTCTACCGGTTCCTGCACTCCGGCACCGACCGGGGCAACGTCCTGGTGCTCGGGCACCACCTCTTCGCCGCCGACCCGGACCCGGCCCGCGCCGAGCAGGCCTGGCAGGACTGGCTGACCCGGCTGCCGATCGGCTGACCGGGGTCGGGCCGGCGTCACCTCGTCGGCGTCAGCTGCCCGGGATCGGCTGCCCCGCTCGTGGGCGCCACCCGGGCGGCGGATCCTCACCGGTCAGCCCGTCCGCCGCCTCGCGGAGCAGGTCGGCGTGGCCGGTGTGCCGGCCGTACTCCTCGATCAGGTCGCAGACGAGCCGGCGCAGGCTGGCCCGGGTGCCGTCGGGGGCGGAGGCGTGGACGAGCTGGTCGAGCCCGCCGTCGGCGAGGGCCGCCGCCAGCCTCGCGCGGGACCGGGCGACGGCGTCGTCCCAGAGCGCGTAGAGCTCGTCCGGGCTGTCGGCGGCGGCGGAGGTGAACGGCCAGGCCTCGCTGTCCCAGGCGGCCAGGTCCCACGGTGGGCCCAGCGGCGCGCCGCTCAGCCGGACGGTGAACATGTCGTCCTCCACGACCGCGAGGTGCTTGAGCAGGCCGCCGAGGGTCAGCGCGGAGGCGCCGACCGGGCCCGCAGCCCGGCCGCGTCGAGGTCGTCGGCCTTCCAGCGGAAGGTCGTACGCAGGCGGTCCAGCGCGCCGACCAGGTGCGCGACCTCGGTGCCCGCGAGGGGCGGCTCCCAGGGGGTGTCGTTGTCCGTCATCGCATCACCGTAGAGCCGGGGTACGACGGTCGGACGCCGTGCGGCTAGGCGGGGCCGAGCAGGTCCCAGCGGTTGCCGGCGATGTCGCGGAAGACGGCGACCCGCCCGTACGGCTCGGTGCGCGGCGGTCGCACGAACTCGACCCCCGCGTCGACCATCCGCCGGTGCACCGCGTCGAAGTCGTCGACCTGGAGGAAGAAGCCGACCCGGCCGGCGACCTGGTCGCCGACGGCGCGCTCCTGCCGCTCGCCGTCGGCGCGGGCGAGCAGCAGGCCGGTCTGCGCCCCGGGCGGGCGGACGACGACCCACCGCTTGGGGCGTCCGTCGGTGGTCATCGAGGGGGAGTCCTCGACCAGGTCGAAGCCGAGCACCTCGGTGAAGAAGGCGATCGCCGGGTCGTACTCGGCGACGACCAGGGTGACGAGATCCATCCGCACCGCCCGAGGGTAGCCGGTCAGCCCGACAGCTCGGCGAGGCGGCGGCCCAGGTGCCCGGCGTGGGGGCCGTTGAGGCCCAGTGCCAGCGCCGCCCGGTACGCCGCAGCCGCCTCGCCCGCCCGGCCGAGGCGGTGCAGCAGCTCGCCGCGGGTGGCGTGCCACCACGGGTAGCCGGCGAGCGCGTCGATCGCGTCGACCAGGGCCAGCCCGTCGGCGGGGCCGTCCCGCTCGGCGACGGCCGCGGCGCGGTTCAGTCGTGCCACCGGGGTGTCGTGCACGGTGAGGAGCACGTCGTACCAGGAGATCACGGCGTCCCACGGAGTCCGGGCGTACGACGGGGCGAGGGCGTGGCAGGCGGCGATGGCGGCTTGGACCACGTACCGGTCCGGGCGGTCCGGGGTGCGGCGCAGCGCCCGGCCGACCAGCTCGACCCCGGCGGTGATCGTGGCCCGGTCCCAGCGCGAGCGGTCCTGCTCGGCCAGGAGCAGCAGCCGGCCGTCGTCGGCGACCCGGGCCGCCGTCGGGAGTCCTGCAACAGCAGCAGCGCCAGTAGGCCGAGCACGGTCGGCTCGTCCGGCATCAGCTCGACCAGCAGCCGGGCCAGTCGCAGTCCCTCGTCCGCCAGCCCGACCCGGATCAGGTCGTCCCCCGCGCCGGCCGCGTAGCCCTCGTTGAAGATCAGGTAGACGGTGGCGGCGACGCCGGCCAGCCGGCCGGGCAGCTCCTCGGCCGCCGGCACCCGGTACGGAATCCCGGCCCGGGCAATCTTCTGCTTGGTGCGGGTCAGCCGCTTGGCCATGGTGGCCTCGGGAACCACCAGGGCGCGGGCCACCTCGGCGGTGGTCAGCCCACCCAGGGTCCGCAGCGCCAGCGCCACCTGGGCGTCCAGCGACAGCGTCGGGTGGCAGCAGGTGAAGACCAGCCGGAGCAGGTCGTCCCGGACCACCTCGGGCGGGTCGGGGGCGGGGTCGAGCAGCGACACGGCCTCGGCCTCCTTCCCGGTCCGCCGGGCCTCGCGGCGGAGCAGGTCGATCGCCCGGCGCCGGGCCACCACCAGCAGCCAGCCGCGCGGGTTCTCCGGCACGCCGTCGCGCGGCCAGGTCTCCAGGGCCCGCACCACCGCGTCCTGGGTGGCGTCCTCGGCGAGGTCGACGCTGCCGGTGACCCGGATCAGCGTGGCGAGGATCCGGGCCCGTTCGGCCCGGATCAGCGCCCCCCGCCGTCTCGGTGGCGGTGTCGGCCGCCGCGCCGGATCCGGTGGCGGTTACCGCGTCACCGGTCGGCATCGTTCGGTGACAGCGGGATGACCGGGCGGATCTCGACCGCGCCGTTCCAGGCCGCGGGGATTGCCGCGGCCGTCGCCACCGCCTCGTCCAGGTCCGCGCACTCCAGCAGGTAGAAGCCGGTCAGCGCCTCCTTGGTCTCGGCGTACGGGCCGTCGCTGGTGAGCACGTCGCCGCCCTTGCCGCCGGAGACCCGCACGGTGGTCGCGGTGGCCGTCGGGTAGAGCGCACTGCCGCCCCGGATGACCGCTCGGGCGGCCGCACCGAACTCCTGGTACTCCGCCATCTCGTCGGCGTGCTCGGGGCTGGTCCAGTCGACGTCCGCGGTGTAGGTCAGCGCGATGTAGGTGGGCATTGTCCGCTCCTCGCGTCCGGGCCGGCGCCGGTCGCCGGCCTCAGGTCGGTGCCGGCGCTGGTGGCCGACTCCACCATAGGGACGATCGGGCGGGCGTCCCGCGGGACATCCGGGGCCGGAAAAGGTTCTCAGACCTCGATGAGGGTGGGCAGGCGACGCTCGACCACCGGAAGGACGTCGGCGACGCTGACCGGTCGGCCCAGCTCGGCGGTGAGCGAGGTGACGCCCGCGTCGCGGATGCCGCACGGCACGATCCGGTCGAAGTACGTCAGGTCGCAGTCGCAGTTGATCGAGAAGCCGTGCAGGGTCACCCCACGGGCCACCCGGATGCCGATGGCGGCCACCTTGCGGGCCGGACCCCGGTCGTCCTCGGGCACCCAGACGCCGCTGCGCCCTTCGACCCGGCCGGCGGCCAGCCCGAACTCGGCGCAGACGTCGATCAGCAGCTGCTCGGTGCGGCGCACGTAGGCGACCACGTCCACCGGGTCCGGCAGGCGCAGGATCGGGTAGCCGACGAGCTGGCCCGGCCCGTGCCAGGTGATCTTGCCGCCCCGGTCCACGTCGACGACCGGGGTGCCGTCCATCGGGCGGTCCCACGGCTCGGTGCGCTTGCCGGCGGTGTAGACGCTCGGGTGCTCCAGCAGCAGCACGGTGTCGCCGCGCTCGCCCGCCACCACCGACTCGTGGAGGCGGCGCTGTTCGTCCCAGGCGGCCTGGTAGTCGAGCAGGCCGGCGCGGACGGCCGTCAGGCCGGAAGTCGTCGCGGTCACCCCACCAGCCTAAACCCGCACCCGGGGCTCACCGGGGGTGAGCCTCGTCGCGTCGGGCGGCGGGAACCTCCCAGAGCCAGACGTCGTCGACCCGCCGCGGGGGACCGAGCAGGGCCGTCGCGGTGCGGCGCAGGGCGTCCTCGTCGAGGTCGTACTTGGCCCCGTGCACTTCGTCCGGCAGCACCACCGCCTCGACGCCCCAGTACCGCAGGTCGGCCAGGCAGAGCTGGATGCTGCCCTCGGTGACGATCGGCACCAGGCCGGTGCGGCCGGCCTGGTCCATCAGCATGTCGAAGGTGCGCGGCGGCGGGCCGATCCGGCCCCGGCCGTCCGGGCCGCCGGGGCCGAGGAAGAAGCCGGCCGGGATGCGGAACTCGCCCTGCCGGTGCGCCAGCGCGTACGCCTGCCAGCGCTGCCCGTCCGGCGTGACGTCCAGGGTCAGCGGCAGCGGGGTGAGCACCCCGCCGGGCGAGACGTGCTGCCGCCAGGTCCCGGCCGCGATGAACTCCGGCACCGGCGGCCGGGCGCTGGTCGCCAGCGGCGTGGGCAGCAGCGGCACCAGCGCGACCGCGAAGCCGGCGACCCACGCCGTCGCCACGCGCCGCCGGGGCGGGTCGGCCCGGAGCTGGTCGACGGTGTACGCCAGCAGCAGGCCGATCACCGGCGCGACCACCAGCGCCAGCCGGGACGGCAGCGCGGCGTTGACCACCGGCAGCCGTCCAGCACGCCGAACGGCAGCAGCTGGTCGGTGCGCCGCCCGTCCCACTTCGCCAGCGACCCCCAGGAGAGCACCGCGAAGAGCGCGGCGGTGACACCCAGCGCGGCCAGCGTGGCCCGGCGGCCGGCGTCGGCCCGCCGCCACAGCGCCACGAAGCAGGCCACGGCGAGCAGCAGCAGCGGCAGTCCGAAGAAGGAGTTCTCCTCGGTCGGGTTGGGGGCCAGGTTGGTGCCCAGGCCCGCCGCGCCGGCCAGCGACCGCTGCGGGTACGCCCCGAACGCGGCGATGTCCTCGGAGTGGATCACGGCGTCGAAACCGGTGCCGTGGAAGCGCTGCGGGCCGGCGAAGTGCAGCCAGAGCGGGTACGCCAGCAGCGCCCCCGCCACCAGCGCGGTGACGCCGAGCCCGCGCAGGAAGGTGGGCAGTGCCGCCCGCGCCTCGGCCCGCCGGTCCGGGTGCAGCGCCCAGACGGCGAGGAAGACGGCGAGCGCCAGCGCGGTGAAGAAGAGCCCCTCGGCGGCGATCGAGAAGGCGACCGCGACCAGCACGCCGAGCAGGATCCCGCCGCGCAGCCAGCGGCCGGGCCGGCGCAGCGCGAACACCCCCCAGGTCAGCAGCGGCACCAGCCAGCCGGCGGTCCAGTTCAGGTGCGCGTTGGCGTGCGAGACCATGCCGGGGGAGTAGGCGATGAACAGCGCCCCGACGCCGGCGGCCAGCCGGCTGCGGACCAGGTGCCGGGAGAGCAGCCAGTACCAGGCCAGCGCGGTGGCGACCAGGTTGAGGGTGAGGATCACCAGGAACGTCGCCGGGGGCCCGATCAGGTACGTCAGCGGGGCGAAGACCGCCGCGTAGACGGTGATCGAGGTGTTGACCGCGAGGTTCACCCCGTCCGGGACGTTCACCAGGTGGGTGAAGAACGGGTTCTCCCCGTGGGTCAGCGCGTGCCCGCCGAAGGCGAGCAGCCACTCGAAGAGCGCCTGGTCGCTGGAGTTGACCGTGATCGCCCGGCTGTTCGGGTCGCGCCAGAGGCCGCTGGTCACCCAGACGGCCAGCACCACGGCGGCCAGCACCACGCTCAGATCGGCCCGGCGACCCTGGCCGGTGGCGGGTGCGGCGGCGGGCGGCTGGTCGGCGGCCAGGGTCGGGGAGGTCGGCACGGAGCGGACGTTACCAACCGGATCTGGCGGCACCGCTCAGACACGAAAGCCGGTCGGACGCGGAACCTTGATTCCTTGTTGGAAATGACTTCCAATTGCAGGAGTCGCGCCATCGCGCAGATCGCGCGTCAGTGCGCAGATCGGAGGAGCACCATGTCTCTCGACGTACCCACCGCCCTGCTGGAGCGGGCCGAGGCCGGCCGGGTCGACGACGAGGAGTTCGTCGACTGTGTCCGGCGGTCCCTGCCGTACGCCTGGTCGGTGGTCGCCGACGTCGCCGCGCGCGCGGCCGACGGCGGCCGGATGGCCGAGCACGCCGTGCCGCCACCCTCGGAGGTCGAGCGGGGGCAGTTGCTGCGCGCGCTGGCCAGCGACGCCATCCGGGGCGGGCTGGAGCGGCACTTCAACGTGACGCTGGCCTTCCAGAACTGTCACCGGGTGGCGGCCTTCCCGCCGGCGCTGGTCGGCGGCGACGCCCACCGGCAGTTCGTCTCGCCGCTGGCGCAGATCCGTAACCAGAGTCCGGAGCTGCGCAACTGCTGAGGGTCGGGTCGGGGGTCCGGGGTGCCGGGCCCCCGACCGCCACATCGGCGACGGCGAATGTGTGAGCGGCGGCCATGTCGCTGGTCTGAAACACGGACGTAACGTCTCGGCAACTCGGGGGTGACCCAGTTCACACACCGCAACAGGAGGTCGCCGTGCACCGTTCCCCATCCGTCCTCGCCCGGCTCGCCGGGGCGCTGGCCGGGGCCGTCGTCGCCGCGGCCGCCCTGGTCGCGGTCGCCGTGCCCGCCCAGGCCGCCACGCTGACCCAGGTCACCGGCTTCGGCTCGAACCCGGGCAACCTCGCCATGTACGCCTACCGCCCGGACGGGCTGCCGGCCAACGCGCCGGCCGTGGTGCTGCTGCACGGCTGCACCCAGAACGCCGCCGGCTACTTCGCCAACTCCGGCTGGCAGAAGTACGCCGACCAGTGGAAGTTCGCCCTGATCGTGCCCCAGCAGTCCAGCGCCAACCAGTCGGTCAGCTGCTTCAACTGGTTCGTCGAGGGGGACATCAGCCGGGGCCAGGGCGAGGCGCTGTCCATCAAGCAGATGGTCGACCACGCCAAGACCAACTACGGCCTCGACGGCAACCGGATCTTCGTCAGCGGACTGTCCGCCGGCGGGGCGATGACCTCGGTCATGCTCGCCACCTACCCGGACGTCTTCGCCGCCGGCTCGGTCATCGCCGGGCTGCCCTACCGCTGCTCGCCGCCGGCGTCGACCAACACCTGCCAGTACACCGGGGTGGACAAGAGCCCGGCGGCCTGGGGCGACCTGGTCCGCAACGCCTACTCCGGCTACACCGGCCGCCGCCCCCGGGTCGCCATCTGGCACGGCACCTCGGACACCACCGTGGTGCCGATGAACGCCACCGAGTCCCGCGACCAGTGGACCAACGTGCTCGGTGTGTCGCAGACCCCGACCAGCACCGCGTCGCTGACCGGCGGCACCAGCCTGGAGGTGTACGGCAACGACGCCGTCCGGCTCTACCGGGTCTCCGGCATGGGCCACGGCACGCCGGTCGACCCCGGCTCGGCCGCCGACCAGTGCGGCACCGCGACCTCGTACTTCCTGGACACCATCTGCTCGACCTACCGGGACGCCCTCTTCTTCGGCCTCGGCGGCGGCGTCACCCCCCACCCCCACCGCCACGGCCTCCCCGACCCCGAC
>NZ_JAEVHN010000104.1:0-14004 GCF_016803375.1 Micromonospora sp. 4G55 | reverse complement strand
GACGCCCGCGTCGACGTGGTCGGCGTGCCCGGGGTGACCGCCGGGCTGGCCGCCTCCGCGCTGCTCGGCGCGCCACTCGGGCACGACCACGTCTACCTGGAGTACGCCGACGCCCGCGTCGACGTGGTCGGCGTGCCCGGGGTGACCGCCGGGCTGGCCGCCTCCGCGCTGCTCGGCGCGCCACTCGGGCACGACCACGTCTACCTGAGCCTGTCCGACCTGCACACCCCGTGGGAGGTCATCGTCCGGCGGATCACCGCCGCCGCCGAGGCCGACCTGGTGACGCTGCTCTACAACCCGCGTAGCCGGGCCCGGGACTGGCAGCTCGGCGCGGCGCTGGAGCTGTTCGCCGCGCACCGCCCGCCGGACACCCCGGTCGGCGTGGTGCGCAACGCCAGCCGCGCCGGCGAACGGGTCCACCTGGCCACCCTGGCCACCTTCGACCCGGCCCTGGTCGACATGTACGGCCTGGTGGTCGTCGGCAGCACGCAGACCCGGCTGGTCGCCGGCCGGATGGTCACGCCCCGGGGGTACCGGTGGCGGCGGTGACCATCGGCGGCTGCCAGGGCTGCGGCGCCTGCCTGCTCACCTGCCCGACGCACGCCATCCGGCCGACGCCGGGCGGCCTCACCGTCCGCGACGACCGCTGCACCGGCTGCCTGGAGTGCCTGGAGATCTGCCCGGTGGACGCCATCCGCGCCACCGCCGAACCACGAGGAGACCGATGACTTCGACCCCGACCGCCGCCCCGCCCGTCGGCCGGTGGAGCCGCGCCGAGCGGGTACGCCTCGGCGGCGTGGTGGCCGCCGTCGCCGCCCTGCACGTCGCCGGGTGGAGCCTCTACCTGTACTGGAACGACCAGCCGGCGGCGGCCGGCGGGCTCGCCGGCGCCGGTGCCCTCGCGTACGTGCTCGGGGTGCGGCACGCCTTCGACGCCGACCACATCGCCGCCATCGACGACACCACCCGGCTGATGCTGCTGCGCGGCCGCCGGGCGGTCGGCGTCGGCTTCTTCTTCGCCCTGGGGCACAGCGCGGTGGTGCTGCTGCTCGCCCTGGTGATCGGGCTCGCCTCGGCCACCATGACCGACGGCGGCCTGGCCGGGATCCGCGAGGTCGGCGCCGTCGTCGCGGCGGCCACCGCCACCGCGTTCCTGCTGCTGGTGGCGGTGCTCAACGCGGCGGTACTGGCCGGGATGGCGAAGCTGTGGCGGCGGCTGCGCGCCGGCGCGCTGGACGAGAGTGAACTGGACCTGCTGCTGCTCAACCGGGGCCTGGTGCACCGGATCCTCGGCTCCCGCGCCCGGTCGCTGGTCCGCTCCTCCTGGCACATGGCCCCGGTCGGCTTCCTCTTCGGCCTGGGGCTGGAGACCGCCAGCGAGGTCACCCTGCTGTCGCTGTCGGCGAGCACCGCGGCCGGCGGCGGCCTGCCAGTCCTGGCCCTGCTCACCCTGCCGCTGCTCTTCGCCGCCGGGATGTCCGCCATGGACACCGCCGACAGCCTGCTGATGGCCCGCGCCTACTCGTGGGCGTACCGGCACCCGGCCCGGCGGCTCTGGTACAACCTGGCCACCACCGGGATGACCGTGCTGGTCGGCGCGCTGGTCGCCAGCGTCTACCTGGCCAGCCTGCTGGTCGACCAGCTCGGGCTGACCGCGCTGTCCGGGTACGCCGCGCTGGGCGACCACTTCGAACAGCTCGGCTACGCGGTGGTGCTGCTCTTCGTGCTGGCCTGGGTCGGCGCGGTGGTGCTGTGGAAGCTGCGCGGCCACGACCGGCGCTACGGCAGCGCGGCCGAGGAGCGGGCGTGACCCGCGTCGTGCACCCCATCGAGCGGGAGTCGTACCGCATCCTGCGGGACCGGGTCGACCTGCGCCACCTGCCCCCGCTGAGCCGGGCGGTCACCGAGCGGGTGGTGCACGCCAGCGCCGACCTCGGCTACGTCACCGAGCTGGTCTGCGACGAGGCGGCGCTGGCAGGTGGGCTGGCCGCGCTGCGGGCCGGCGCGCCCATCGTGGCCGACGTCTGGATGGTCGCCGCCGGGATCACCGGGGCCGGTCGGGACATCGTCTGCCCGGTCGCCGAGCCGGCCGCCGCCGAACTGGCCCGCGACACCGGCCTGACCCGCTCCGCGGCGGCGGTGCGCATCGCCCTGGACCGGGTCGGGCCGGTGCCGTCTGGGTGGTCGGCTGCGCGCCGACCGCGCTGGCCGAACTGATCACGCTCGACGCGGCGCCGGCCCTGGTGGTCGGGCTGCCGGTCGGCTTCGTCGGTGCCGCCGAGAGCAAGGCGGCGCTGCGGGCCAGCGGCCTGCCCGCCGTGTCCAACGTCGGCGAGAAGGGTGGCTCGGCGGTCGCCGCCGCCGCCCTCAACGCCCTGCTGTACCAGGAGGAGGCGGCATGACCGCGCTGGTCATCGTCGGGCACGGCACGCGCAGCGCGGCCGGGGTCGACCAGTTCACCGCGCTCGTCGACCGGGTCCGCCGGCGTGCCGCCGGCAGCGTCGGCGACGTCGAGGGCGGCTTCATCGAGCTGTCCCGCCCGCCGCTGACCGACGCGGTCGGCGCGCTGGCCGGCCGGGGCCACCGGTCGCTGGTGGCGCTGCCGCTGGTGCTCACCGCCGCCGGGCACGGCAAGGGCGACATCCCCGCCGCGCTGGCCCGCGAGCAGGACCGCCACCCCGGCCTGACCTACCGCTACGGGCGCCGCTCGGGCCGCACCCGCTGCTGCTCACCGCCCTGGCGGAGCGGATCGACGCCGCCCTGGCCGGGGACGACCGGGCCGGCACCTGGGTGGCGCTGATCGGCCGGGGCTCCACCGACCCGGACGCCAACGCCGAGGTGGCGAAGGTGGCCCGGCTGCTCTGGGAGGGGCGCGGCTACGCCGGGGTCGAACCGGGCTTCGTCTCCCTGGCCGAGCCGTCCGTGCCGGCGGTGCTGAAGCGGCTGCGCCGGCTCGGCGCCCGGCGGATCGTGGTCGCCCCGTACTTCCTCTTCGCCGGGGTGCTGCCGGACCGGATCGTCGCCCGGTCGACCGAGTTCGCCGCCGCCCACCCCGACCTGGACGTGCGGGTGGCCGACCTGATCGGCGACTGCGACGCGCTGGCCGACCTGGTGCTGGAACGGCACGCCGAGGCGCTGCGCGGGGACATCCGGATGAACTGCGACACCTGCGCGTACCGGGTGCTGATGCCGGGCTTCGCCGACAAGGTGGGCCGGCCGCAGACCCCGCACGACCACCCCGACGACCCGGTGGGCGGCCACCATCACCACCACCACGGGGACGACCACCACGGGCACCACCACCACGGCCAGGACGCTGGTCTGCGCCCGGGGCAGGTCGCCGTGGTGGGCGGCGGCCCCGGCCCGGACGACCTGATCACGGTACGGGGGCGGGCGCTCCTGGACGCCGCGGACGTGGTGGTGGCCGACCGGCTGGCCCCGCAGGGCCTGCTCGCCGGGCTGCGCCCCGGGGTGCTGGTGGTCGACGCGGCGAAGGTGCCGCGCGGGCCGTCGATGGGGCAGGACACCATCAACGACACCCTGATCGCGCACGCCCGCGCCGGCCGGCGGGTGGTCCGGCTCAAGGGCGGTGACCCGTACGTCTTCGGCCGGGGCCACGAGGAGGTCCAGGCCTGCGCGGCGGCCGGGGTCCAGACGGTGCTGGTGCCAGGGGTGAGCAGCGCGGTCGCCGCGCCGGCCCTGGCCGGGGTGCGGTGACCCACCGGGGCGTCGCGCACGAGTTCACCGTCGTCTCCGGCCACCTGCCGCCCGGGCACCCGGACTCCCTGGTGGACTGGGCGGCGCTGGGCCGGGCCCGGGGCACCCTGGTGCTGCTGATGGCGGTCGACACGGTGCAGAAGGTCGCGGCGGTGCTGGTCGAGCACGGCCGGGTGATCTGCCACGGCGCCGCGGAGCATCTCGCTGCCCTCGAGGTAATTCGTGTCTACGGTGACCGGCTCGGCACCCGGCATGTGGTGAGCACTTGATCATCGACGTCGCGGAGGACGGGGCAACCGCTCAAAGCGTCTCGTACGTCGACTCGATCCAGGTAACCGAGGACTTCCCGCTGCAGCTGATCTTCCAGGGGCATTACATCGACACGTTCGTATTCGAAGAGGGCTCGTGGCGTTTTCACGAGCGAGTTGTCGATGCTGACGGCGTCGGCGACATGCGCGCCCACCACAAGCCCGCAACGGGTGTCACGGCGGAGGCCTCCTGAGCACGGCGCCGGCCATCCTGCGACTGGACATCCTGTCGTGGCAGTGGGCCCCGACTTCAACATTGAACCGATAAATGGAAAGAGAAGAAGTGTCGTCGACAGTTACGTTCAACAATGGTGTCACCATGCCCGCGATCGGCTTGGGCGTGTTCCAGACCGCTCCGGAGGAGACGGTCACCGCGGTGCAGACGGCGCTGGAGCTCGGGTACCGACACATCGACACCGCCGTCGCCTACTTCAACGAGCGGGAGGTTGGTGAGGGCCTGCGCCGCTCGGGGGTGCCGCGGGAAGAGGTGTTCATCGAAACCAAGGTGTGGGTCACGGACTACGGGTACGAGGAGACGCTGCACGCGTTCGAGAAAAGTGCCAAGAAGCTCGGCGTCGAGCAGCTGGATCTGCTGCTCTTGCACCAGCCGTTGACCGCGAAGTTCGAGCGCACGATCCAGGCATACAAGGCGCTGGAGAAGCTCCTGGCCGACGGGGCTGTTCGTGCCATCGGCGTGAGCAACCTCGTGCCGACCCGCCTCGACGCACTGCTCGCGGAGACCGATGTCGTGCCGGCGGTCAACCAGGTCGAACTGCACCCGTACAACATCCGTGCCGAGCTGCAGGCGAAAAACACCGAACACGGCATCCTTACCCAGGCGTGGTCCCCGATCGGTGGTATCCGCAGCTACAACGGTGAGCCCACCAACCCGCTGAACGACACCACGATCCGCGCCATCGGCGAGGGCTACGGCAAGACGAATGCGCAGGTCATTCTGCGCTGGCACATCCAGCAGGGCCGCTCAGCTATCCCGAAGTCCATCAACGCCGAACGCATCGCCGAGAACTTCGACGTATTCGACTTCGAGCTGACCAACGATGAGCTGGCACGCATCGATGCCTTGGACACCGGCGACACCCTCGACATCGACAACCTCGACGTCGAGTCCTTCGGCATCGTCATCGACGAGGCCTGAGCATCACCTCACCCCACGGGCGGGCCACATCTGACTCAACCGCCGTGAGTGTCACGCAAAATCAGGAACGGAAATCATGACGACCACAACAACTCACTCCACCAGTGGCATGACACGCACGCGGACCACCATCTTCGCGATCGCCGGCGGTCTCGCCGTCGGAAACCTCTACTGGGCGCAGCCCCTCATCGAGGAGATCGGGCGCTCGCTCAACGTGTCCTCCGCTGTCGCCGCCTCGCTGGTGACAGTCACGCAGATCGGTTACGCGCTCGGCATCTTCCTGATCGTCCCCCTTGGCGATGTTCTCGACCGCAAGCGGATGATCCCCCTGATCCTCGGCCTGTCAGCGCTCGCACTTGTCGGTGCGGCCGTCGCCCCCACCTTCTCTCTCCTGCTCGCCGCGCTCGGCGGGGTGGGCCTGACCACGGTCTCCGCGCAGCTCCTGACCCCGCTCGCCAGCGAGTTGGCGCCACCTGACCAACGCGGCCGTGTGCTGGGAACCATCGCCTCCGGAGCCCTCATCGGCGTGCTCCTGTCCCGCACGGTCAGTGGAGCCGTTGCAGAGTTCATCGGCTGGCGCGCCATCTACGTCTTCGCCGCGATCCTCACCGTCGCTCTCGCCGTCGTGTTGTCGTTCCTGATCCCGCAGCTTGAGAAGCGCCCGGCAGTGAACTACTTCCGACTGCTCGGGTCCGTCTTCACCACCGTCGCCCAGCACCGCGCCGCCGGGCCCACGATCCTCATCAGCGCCGCCGGTTTCTCCGTGTTCTCCCTGTTCTGGACCTCGCTGACCTACCTGCTGTCCGCCCCGCCGTTCTCCTTCACCGTCGGCCAGATCGGCCTGTTCGGCCTCGCGGGCCTCGTGGGCGCAGTCGCCGCGCGCCGCGCCGGCATGCTCCACGACCGCGGCTGGTCGGTACCCGCCTCCGGTATCGCGCTCGGCCTGCTGGCCGCCTCCTTCGTCGGCGCCTGGCTGGCACAGTCGTCCGTGATCGCCCTGGTCCTGGTCGTGATCGTGCTGGACCTCGCCGCGCAGGCCAACCTCGTACTCAGCCAGACCCGGCTGCTGTCGCTGCCCGGCCAGAACCGGAGCCGCCTGAACACCGCGATCGTGGTCAGCAACTTCATCGGCGGCGCGATCGGCTCCGCCATCGCCGGACCGCTATGGGCCACCGGCGGGTGGACCGCCATCACCGGCACCGCCCTGGCCATCATCACCATCGCGCTCACGATCTGGGTCTTCACCCGCCGCGGCCCGCTCATCGACCAGAACTGACAACGTCCGACAACAGCAAGGAAACCGTCGAATGTCCCACATCTTCATCACCGGGTCGGTCGAAGGCCTCGGCCGGAACGCCGCCCTCGACCTCCTCCGCGACGGACACGAACTCGTGCTTCATGCGCGCAATCCCCGCCGGGCCGAGGCGTTGAGCGACCTGACCACGCGCGGCGTCCGCGTCGTGGTCGGAGATCTCAGTCACGACGACGACGTTCGCGCTGTTGCTGAGCAGGTGAACAGCCTGGGCCGTATGGACGCCGTCATCCACAACGCCGGGGTCGTTGACGGGGCCGCGGTGCTGCCCGTGAACGTCGTCGCCCCCTACCTTCTGACGGCCCTGATCGAGCGCCCGAGCCGGCTGGTGTACCTCAGCAGTGGTATGCACAGCGGTGGGCGGGCCGATCTGACCGGGGCGGACTGGTCCGGGACCCGTGCCACCAAGACGTACTCGGACTCGAAGCTGTTCGTCACCGCGTTCGCGATGTTCGTCGCCCGTACCTGGCCCGACGTCTTCAGCAACGCGGTGGATCCCGGCTGGGTGCCCACCCGCATGGGCGGATCCGGGGCATCGGACGACCTTCGAGAAGGCCACCTCACCCAGGCCTGGCTGGCGGGGAGCGACGACCCCGGCGCCAAGGTCACCGGCGGGTACTGGCACCACATGCACCAGCAGTCACCCCACCCGGCGACCCGGAACGAGGGCTTCCAGGACGAGCTGATCTCCCAGCTCGCCGACCACACCGGCGTCGCCCTGCCGACCACCCGCTGACAGGTCAGCTCGGTCGGAGCAGCTGGACAGAGCGTCCCCTGACCGCATTGCTGACGCAGGGCACCAGGACCCCGCCGACCCGACTCGAGCAGATCGGCGGACTCATCCGGACGGCCCGCACCATCGCGGTCGGCGATGTCGAAGGCGTGCTCGTCGACCAAGTCTCAGCCACACCACGAAGGAGAATGATGCTCACCGTCAACGCGTACGCCGCCCCCTCGGCCACCGAACCGCTCGGTCCCACGACCATTCAGCGCCGTGATCTGGGTCCTCACGATGTGCTGATCGACATCGCCTACGCCGGAATCTGCCACTCCGACATCCACACCGTGCGCGGCCACTGGGGACCCATCACCTACCCGCAGGTCGTCGGCCACGAGATCGTCGGATTCGTTCGTGAGATCGGCTCCGAGGTGACCAAGCACACGGTCGGCGATCGAGTCGGCGTCGGCTGCGAGTCGAACTCGTGCGGGCACTGCGAACAGTGCCGCAAGGGCGAAGAGGTCTACTGCCTCAACACCGCGGTGCAGACCTACGCCGCTGAGGACTACGACGGCACCATCACCCAGGGCGGCTACTCCCAGGCCATCGTCGTCAACGAGAACTTCGTGCTGCGCGTGCCCGAGTCGCTTCCCCTGGAGAAGGTCGCCCCGCTGCTGTGTGCGGGTATCACGCTCTACTCGCCGTTGAAGCACTGGAACGCCGGCCCCGGCACGAAGGTCGCCGTCGTCGGGATGGGGGGCCTCGGCCACGTCGGTGTGAAGCTCGCCCACGCACTCGGCGCCGAGGTCACCGTGCTGTCACAGAGCCTGTCGAAAGAGGAGGACGGCAAGCGGTTCGGCGCCGACCACTACTACGCCACCAGCGACCCCGAGACGTTCGAGAAGCTCGCCGGCGAGTTCGACCTCGTCCTGAACACCGTCTCAGCGAAGCTCGACATCGCCCGATACGTGAACCTGCTCGCCGTCGATGGAACGCTCGTGCTGCTCGGTGCGCCGTCGGAGAACATCAGTCTTCCCGCGATGCCCCTCATCGGCGGCCGCCGCTCGATCTCCGGATCGGCCAACGGAGGCATCCCGATCACGCAGAAGATGCTCGACTTCTGCGCCGAGCACGACGTGCTCCCCGAGACTGAGCTCATCGACGCCGACCAGATCAACGAGGCCTACGAGCGCGTGCTGTCCTCCGACGTGCGCTACCGCTTCGTGATCGACGCCAAGAGCTTCGCGTAACGCCCGATCCCCGAACCCACGAAAGGAAGATCTTTTATGACCACCGATTCCACCTCTGCGAAGCGCACCTGGCTCATCACCGGGGTGTCCAGCGGCTTCGGTCGGGAGCTCGCCGAGCAGCTGCTCCGGCGGGGTGACCGGGTCGTCGGCACCGTGCGCAAGCCGGAGGCTGTCGCGGACCTGCAGGAGCAGTACGGGGACGCCTTCCGCGTCGAGCTGCTCGACGTCACGGACGCCGCCGCCGTGCGCTCGACCGTCGACCGCGCCTTCCGGGACACCGACCGCATCGACGTCGTGGTCAGCAACGCCGGCTACGGGCTGTTCGGCGCCGCGGAAGAGCTCTCCGACGATCAGATCACGCAGATCATCGACACCAACCTGTTCGGCTCGATCCAGACGATCCGCGCTGCGCTGCCACACCTTCGGGCGCAGGGCGGGGGACGGATCATCCAGATCTCCAGCTACGGCGGGCAGGTCACCTTCCCCGGATCGTCGATGTATCACGCCACGAAGTGGGGCATCGAAGGGTTTGCGGAGTCGGTCTCGCAGGAGGTCGCCCCGTTCGGCATCGGTGTGACGATCGTCGAGCCCGGTGCAGCGCGCACCGAGTTCCTTGGAAGCAGCGCGCAGATCGCCGACGAGCTCGCCGCCTACGAGGGCAACCCTGCTCACGCGTTCCGCGCACTGATCGGCGTCGACGCGCTCGGCGACACGAGCAAGATGGTCGCCGCGATGATCGACAGCGTCGAGGTCGAACCCGCGCCGCTGCGACTGCTGCTCGGCTCGGACGCCTACGGCGCGACGCACCAGGTCCTGCAGGATCGCCTCACCGCGCTCGAGGCGCAGGAGCAGCTCGCGTCGTCCACAGACGCCGACTGACCTCCGGCTGGAGCAGCGCCATGAACCGCTGCTTCAGCGATCAGCAGGGCCCGTCCTCCCGGACGGCCTTGCATCTCTCCGACCGACCGACTGACCGACCACTCAACCGCACCTGATGAAAGAGGATTCTCATGACTGACCAGCCCAAGCAGGTCGGCGGCGGACGCCGCATGTTCGACGACTTCGCTCCGAAGCTCGCCGCCCTCACCGATGACGTGCTGTTCGAGGACGTCTGGAACCGTCCCGAGCTCTCGGCCCGTGATCGCAGCCTCATCACCGTCGCGGTGCTCGCCGCCGGCGGCCACCTCCCGCAGCTCGAGTTCCACCTCGGACGCGCGGTCGAGAACGGCGTGACCCAGGAAGAGCTCGTCGAAGCACTGACCCATGTCACCTTCTACGCCGGCTGGCCCTATGGGATGGCCGCGATGGGAGTCGCGAAGAAGGTGTTCACCGAGTAGCGGCGGCCCCGACCAGCAGGACGGCGCAGGGTGGCCAGGCCCGCCGAACCCGCACAGAAATTCTGAAGGGTCTGCGCCGTCATGCAGAGCCGCACGGGCCTCGTGCCCGTGCGGCTCTCTTCCTGAGCCTGCCCGAACGCCTGCGAAACCCCGAGCCAGAAGAGGAAGTACGGCATGCGCACTACCGAAATCACCCGACGATCCCTCCTCCTTTCCGGTGTCATGGTTGGCGTGGGCGTGCTCGCAGCCTGCAGCGGGACTGAGCCCTTGCCGCAGAACTCTCCTTCTGTCCCCATGCCCTCCGATCCGCCCCAGCCGCAGGGCGACCGCTACGGCGTCGATGTGTACAACACGCAGGCGGTCGCCGACGAGCTCGTCTACATCGACGAGAACGTCCGGCCACTCGATCGTGAGCCGAAGCGCGTGCTCATCACCGGTTCAACCGCCGGCGCCGGCCAGCTCGCCGCCGCCTACCTCTTGAAGCGCGGCCACACGGTCGTGGCCCACGCCCGCAATGCCCAACGCGCCGCCGACGTGCGCCGCGACCTACCGGGGCTGCAGGACGTGGTGATCGGCGATCTCCGGCATCTCGATGAGACCCGGACGCTCGCTGAGCAGATCAATGCACTCGGAGAGTTCGACGTGATCATCCACAACGCTGGCGAGTACGGCCTGTCCGGCCCCGAGCTCCTCAGAGCCAACTCGCTGTCGCCGTACCTGCTCACCGCGCTGGTCACCCCGCCGCAGCAGCTGTCATATCTTTCTTCTAACCAACACCTCGGCGGCGGTCTCAGGCTCGACCAGGTCCGTTCTGGCGGCGGCATCAGCTACTCGGACAGCAAGCTGCACATGGCGATGATCGCGATCGCCGTCGCCCGGCTCCGACCCGAGTCTCAGGTCAACGTGCTCCATCCCGGCTGGATCCCCACGTGGATGGCCCTCCAGGACGGGCCGTATAGCCGGGACGACCTGCGCGCCGGTTACATGACTCAGGTGTGGCTGGCCGAAGGCGTCGAGGCCGGTAGTGACATCACCGGCAAGTACCTCTTCCACCAGCAGATCGAGACCCGGGTCAATGATCTCGTGCACGACGAGGACGCTCAGGACCAGCTGCTCGCGGCCCACGCCGAGCAGACCGGAGTGCGGCTGAGCTGACCTGCGGCGCATCACCCCGCCGCGTCGCTCTGGACACCACTTGAAGAATGGAACACCGCATGCGACATCGCGAATTC
This sequence comes from Micromonospora sp. 4G55, assembly GCF_016803375.1. NCBI lineage: Bacteria > Bacillati > Actinomycetota > Actinomycetes > Micromonosporales > Micromonosporaceae > Micromonospora > Micromonospora sp. 4G55. The sequence goes on along the minus strand of NZ_JAEVHN010000104.1, from coordinate 2,974 downwards.
AGCATCGCCGCCTCCCGTGACCGCGGAGGGCGACCCGTCAACGACTTCCAGCGCGTCCATCGCGGCGCCGCCCCCGGTCAGCTGGAGATCGAGACGGGCGGCTGCGGCCGCCGCGCGCCGACCAGGATCGCGCGTGCGCACGCACTCGCGTTCCCGGAAGCGTGAGCACGGTGTCGGACACGACGGTGGTCCGCCGCGGTCACCTGCGTGCAGTGATCGTCGGTGGCTCCCTCGCGGGCCTCGTCAGCGCCCTCGCGCTGGCCCGAGAGGATGTCGAGGTCACGGTGCTCGAGCGTTCGAACCCCGCCCCGCGCCTCGGTGGCGGTCTCGGCGTGGACGGATCGCTGCTGGCCCGGGTCACCGGGGTCACCGGGTTCGTCGGCAACTCGCCGCTCTCCGCATGGCGGCGCCCTGGACCGCCGTACGCGAAGCGCTGCGCGAAGCCGCAGAGTCGGACCCCCGGATCGAACTGCACCACGACCTCCACGTGAGCGACGTGGGGCAGGACGCGAAGCGCGCCTGGGCGGTGTCCAAGGACGGCAGGCGATTCGACGGCGACCTGCTGCTCGGCGCCGACGGGCATCGAAGCCTGCTCCGTCGGCACGTGGCCCCTGAGCGGCCCGACGCGGACTACGCCGGCTACGTCATCTGGCTCGGGATGGTGGACGAGGCCGCGCTGTCCTACCCTGGCCGACGCCCGACCTCCTGGGACATGCTGGACGTCGACGGGGACATCCTCTTCGGCATCCCGCTGGCCGGGCCGGACGGCTCGACCGATGCGGGCCGCGGGCGCATCGGGTGGGCCTGGTACGACGCGAGGCGCAACGACCTGCTGCAGCGGACCGGTGCTGTGGCCGACGGGGTGGTGCAGCACTCGGTCCGTGCCCGGGACCTGCCCGACCAGACGTTGGCGGAGCTGGCGAAGGAGGCTCGTCGGTGGCCTCGGCCCTGGCGCGACGCGATCCTGCACAGCATCGCGGAACGCGACGTGCTCGGTACCCCGATCGCCGAGTACGTGCCGCTTCGATTGGTCTCCGGTCGCCTCGCGCTGGTCGGGAACGCCGCGCACGTACCGACGCCGATGACGGGGCAGGGGTTCGACGCCTCCGTCCTCGACGCGGAGACCCTCGCTCGGGAGCTGCGGGCTGCGGCCGCGGGCGATGTCCCGGCGCGGCTCGAGAGGTACGAGCGCATCCGCCTCGACGACGTGCAACGACTGGTCCGCGGAGGACAGCGCTTCAGCCGGTCCTTCGCCGGCTGAGATCACCGACGACCGTCGGTGAAGCAGGACCGAACGAAAGGAAGAAGACCATGGAACGACGACTGCTGGGCCGCACTGGCGTGTCCGTCAGCCCGCTCGCCCTGGGCGCGATGATGTTCGGCGCTTGGGGCAACAACGATCGGAAGGCCTCGGGCGGGATCATTCACCGAGCGCTGGACGCGGGTATCAACTTCATCGACACCGCCGACCTATACGCCGGCGGAGAATCCGAGGAGATCGTCGGGGAGGCGCTGCGGGGCCGGCGCGACGACGTGGTGCTCGCCACGAAGTTCTCCATGCCGATGGGCGACGACCCGAACCATCGCGGCGGTTCACGCCGCTGGATCGTACGCGCGGTAGAGAGCTCCCTCCGTCGGCTGAAAACCGACTACATCGACCTCTACCAGATGCACCGTTCCGACCCGGACGTCGACATCGAGGAGACGCTCGCCGCCCTCAGCGACCTCGTCCACCAGGGCAAGGTGCGGTACATCGGGTCGTCGACCTACTCCGCGGGCCAGATCGTGGAGGCGCAGTGGGCTGCCAGCCAGGGCGGTTTCCAGCGGTTCGTCACCGAGCAGCCGCCCTACTCGATCCTGACGCGGGAGGTCGAGCAGGACGTGCTGCCGACCGCGCAGCGACACGGCATGGGGACGCTGACCTACAGTCCGCTCGCTGCCGGCTGGCTCTCCGGGTCATGGACGAAGGATTCGTCGCCCACCTCGCCGGCGCGCAAGCGCATGGCCGGGCGGTTCGACATGACCCTGCCCGCCAACCAGCGCAAGCTCGAGGTCGTCGAGCAGCTCGCGGCCGTCGCGGACGATGCGGGAATCAGCATGATCGAGCTGGCGATCGGCTTCGTCCTCCGCCACCCTGGCGTGACCTCTGCGATCGTCGGGCCGCGGACGCTCGAGCAGCTCGAATCGCAGCTTCCGGCCGCCGACGTCGTACTCAGCGATGAGGTGCTCGACCGGATCGACGAGATCGCGACCCCTGGGGTCACGATCAACCCGCAGGACACCAGCTACGGTGATCGCGAGCTCGCTCCGCAGGCCCGGCGGCGCTGAACACCTTCGGTGCGCACACCACGCGCACCGAGACCGGCCCGCGCGCCCGCCGCTCGACCTCCATCGAGACACGCGTCCTGTCATCTGGGAGCTACTTGTCACTTCGCCGTAGCTTCGGGAGAACAGGGCCTCAAAGAGGGGTGGCGGTTTATTGGATAACCGGTAATGACAAGCCAATAATTAGCTTGGACATAACGGGCAAAGCTGCGATGCATCATAATGTCTGTTCTGTTGTACTCCGGTTTGTGCGGCAGCGGGTCAGGCGGGCGGCTGGTCGACCGGGCAGGCGTACGCCGCGCGACCGCCCAGCTGCCACACCCGCACCGGCGCACCGCAGCGCCGGCACGCCTGCCGCTTGTACACCCAGCGCTCGTCCGGGGCGGCCGGATCGCTGACCACCTGGCCGGTGTCGCGGCCCAGCGCCAGGTATCGCACCGCGAGCTCCCACAACCGCCGCGCCGGCTCCGACCCGACGCTTCGCGCGTCGGGGTCGAGACCGGCGAGGAAGAGCAGCTCGGCGCGCCAGGCGTTGCCGATGCCGGCCCAGACCGCCTGGTCCAGCACGGCGGCGCCGACCGCGCCGCGCACCGCGACCAGCCGGCGCACCGCCTCCGCCGCGTCGGCGTCGGCCCGCAGCGGGTCCGGC
>NZ_JAEVHN010000103.1:0-14052 GCF_016803375.1 Micromonospora sp. 4G55 | reverse complement strand
CGGGTGCGCCCGCAGGATCTCCGCCGCCCGGTCCAGCGCGCCCGGCGCCCAGTAGGAGTCGTCGTCGGCGAAGGCCACGAACGGGGTACGGGCCAGCGCCACCCCGGCGTTGCGGGCGGCGCCGGCGCCCAGGTTGCTGCCGAGCGGCACCACCCGTACCTCGGGGAAGGCCGCAGCCACCGCCGCCGGGGTGCCGTCGTCTGAGTTGTTGTCCACCACGATTACCGGCCCGGAGTGCCGGCGCAGCACGTCGAGCAGTTGCTCGCGCCGGTTCCGGGTGGCCACCACCACCGTCACGTCCGCCGTCATGGCGGCCCTGGTACCCCGATCCGGGTGACTCACGCGGATCGTTGGTGCAATTCCCACCATGGTCGGGGTACGACACCGCCGGTACGGGGAAGCTGGCGTCATGCCCGGCGACCAGGTGACCCTGTTTCTCAGCGGCGACGTGATGACCGGTCGCGGCGTGGATCAGATCCTGCCCCGCCCGGGACCGCCCGAGCTGCGGGAGCCGATGGTGGACGACGCCCGCGGGTACGTGGAGCTGGCCGAGCGGGCGTCCGGGCCCATCCCGCGCCCGGTCCCGGCGGACTGGCCGTGGGGGGAGGCGTTGCGGCTGCTCGACGACCTGCGACCGGATGTGCGGATCGTCAACCTGGAGACCTCGGTGACCGGCCGGGGCGAGTTCGCCGCCGGCAAGGAGATCCACTATCGGATGCACCCGGACAACCTGGCCTGCCTCAGCGCCGCCCGGCTCGACGTTTGCGCACTGGCCAACAACCACGTACTCGACTTCGGCCCGGACGGGCTCACCGACACCCTCGACGGGCTGCGCCGGGTCGGCATCACGCCGGCGGGCGCGGGCCGGGACGCGGCGGAGGCCTGGCGGCCGGCCCGGATCGACCTGGAGGGCGGCCGCCGGCTGCTGCTCTGGTCGGTGGGCGCCCCGTCCGCCGGGGTCCCGCCACAGTGGGCGGCGGCCGAGGGGCGGCCCGGGGTGGCGTACCTGCCGGAGACGACCGAGGCGTCCGCCGACGCGCTCGCCGAGCGGGTGGCCGACGAGGCCGGGCCGGGTGACCTGGTGGTGGTCTCCGTGCACTGGGGATCGAACTGGGGTTACCAGGTGCCGGCCGAGCAGGTGAGCTTCGCCCGCCGGCTGGTGGCGGCCGGGGTGCACCTGGTGCACGGCCACTCCTCGCACCACCCGCGACCGATCGAGGCGTACCGGGGTGGGCTGATCCTGTACGGCTGCGGTGACCTGATCGACGACTACGAGGGGATCAGCGGGCAGGAGTCGTTCCGTCCGGAACTGCGGACGCTGTACCTGCCCACGTTCGACACCGACGGCCTGGCCGGGCTGCGTCTGGTGCCGGTGCGGGTCCGCCGGATGCGGCTGGAGCTGGCGACGCCCGACGAGGCCCGCTGGCTCGCCGAGCTGGCCGATCGCCTCGGCGCGCCGTACCAGACGCGGTTCCGCCTCGGCGACGACGGCCTGATCGCGCTCGACCCGGCCGGCGGCGGCACCGCCTGATCGGGCCCGCCTCGGCCGGCCGGGTGTGGCGCGCCCCACCCGCGACCTCCCGCCACAGCGACCTCACCGGCCAGGGACGCATCATAGATACATGACGCATCCCAGCTCGCCGACGCGCGCCGCCGTGCCGTCGGCCGCGGAACGGGCCTACCGGCACCTCAAGCGGGCCATCCTGGAGCAGGTACATCCGGGCGGGTCGCTGATCAGCGAGGGCGAGATCGCCGAGGCGGCCGGGGTCTCCCGCACCCCGGTCCGCGAGGCGCTGCTCCGGCTCGAGGCCGAGGGCCTGGTCGCGCTCTACCCCAAGCGCGGCGCGCTGGTCCGCCCGGTCTCCGCCCGCGAGATCACCGACGTCGTCGAGGCCCGGCGACTGGTCGAGCTGCACGCCGCCGAGCGGGTCTGGCCGCAGCGGCACGCCCTGCGGCCGGTGCTCGCCGACTGGCTCGACCGGATGCGCGCGGCCCACGCCGCCGGTGACCTGCGCGCGCTGATGGAGGCCGACCGGGCCTTTCACGCCAGCGTGGTGGAGGCGGCCGGCAACGAGATCCTCGCCGAGCTGTACCACCGGCTGCGCGACCGCCAGCTGCGGATGGGGGAGGCCAGCTTCCGGCTCTCGCCCGGCTGGGCCCGGATGGCGCTCGCCGAGCACGCCGGCCAGCTCGCCGCCCTCGACGGCGACGACCCGCACGCCTGGCTCGACGCCGTCGGGGCGCACATCGACAGCGCCGCCACCGTCTTCCGGTCCCTGCGGTGACCGTCGCCCCGGTCATCCCGCGCCGGTCCGCCGCGCTGGTCTGGGCGGTCGCGCTCTGCGCGTACGTGGCGGCCGTGTTCCACCGCAGCTCGCTCGGGGTGACCGGGGTCGACGCCGCGCACCGGTTCGACATCAACGCCGCCGCCCTGGCCACCTTCTCGGTCGCGCAGCTGGCCGTGTACGCGGCCATGCAGGTGCCGGTCGGGGTGCTGCTGGACCGGTACGGCTCCCGTCGGCTGCTGCTCGTCGGCGGCGCGCTGATGGTCGCCGGGCAGCTCTGCTTCGCCGTCGCCACCGACGTACGCCTGGCCGTGGCCGCCCGGGTGCTGGTCGGCCTCGGCGACGCGATGACCTTCATCAGTGTGCTGCGGATCGTCGCGTTCTGGTTCCCCGGCCGGCGCAACCCGCTGATGGTGCAGCTCACCGGCACCCTCGGCCAGCTCGGGGCGATCCTCGGCGCGGTGCCGCTGGTGGCGCTGCTGCACCACGCCGGCTGGACCCCGGCCTTCCTCACCGCCGCCGCGCTCGGCGCGACGGTGCTGCTGATGGTGGCCGCCGGCGTCCGGGACACCCCGCACCGGGAACACGCCGGCGCCCTCGCCCCCGACTTCGCCGCCGTACGCCGACAGCTCGCCGCCGCCTGGGCGCAGCCGGGCACCCGGCTGGGCCTGTGGACCCACTTCGTCACCCAGTTCTCCGGGGCGGTGTTCGCACTGCTCTGGGGCTACCCGTTCCTGGTGCAGGGGCAGGGCCTGTCACCCACCGCCGCGGCCGGCCTGCTCACTCTGATGACCGTGGCGACGCTGCTCAGCGGCCCGGTCGTCGCGCACCTGTGCGCGCGGCACCCGTTCCGCCGCTCGGTCCTGGTCTTCGCCATCACCGCCGGGACCGCCGCGGTCTGGGCCGTGGTGCTGGCCTGGCCGGGTCGCGCCCCGCACTGGCTGCTGGTGGTCCTGGTGCTGGTCCTGGCGGTGAACGGCCCCGGTTCGGTGATCGGGTTCGACTACGCGCGCACCTTCAACCCGGTGCACCGGATCGGCAGCGCCACCGGCATCGTCAACGTCGGCGGGTTCGTCGCCTCGATCGTGCTGATCCTCGCGGTCGGCGTCGTGCTGGACCTGGCCGGCCCGGCCGGACCGGCGACCCCGACGCTGGACGCCTACCGCTGGGCCTTCGCCGTGCAGTACCTGCTCTGGGCGCTCGGCGCGGTCCAGGTGCTGCGCTACCGCAACGCCGCCCGCCGCCGGCACGCCGCCGAACGGGCCGCCGAGGCGGTACCCGTCGGGAGCGTGGCCGGCGGCTGACCGCGCGCGGCGGTCAGCGGACCAACCGGCGGTGGGTGAGCGAGTCCAGGACGAGGGTGAGGCCGGCGCCGACCAGCCACGAGTCCTTGGCGAGGGCGACGCCCGCCTGGGTGGGTCGGAGGCTGCCCGGCTCGCGCAGGCCGGGCGTACGCACGTAGAGCTGCACCAGCCCGGCCCCGAACGCGGTCAGCCCCAGCCCGCCCAGCAGGGACGGCACGAACGGGGTGACCAGGGCGGCGCCCAGCGCGATCTCGCTGGCGGACAGCAGCCGGGCGAAGCGGGCCGCGTCGATCTGCCGCAGCTGGGGGAGCGCCCCGGCGGCCATCCCGTGCAGCTGTTCGGCGGCCTCACCCTCCAGCGTCCGCTTGCCGAGCCCGGAATTGAGGAAGAACGCGCCGATGATGAGCCGCAACGGCGCATGCGTGAGCTTCATGTGCACTCCCGTCCCGCGGAGAATCGTGCCCCCGCCTACCCCGCATCGGCCGCGATAACCCGGCGGGTGGGGCTGTGTCCCCGAGCCCGCGCGGCGGTAGGTTCGCGGGAGGCATGATCGTGGGCGCAGCCGGGAGGACACCGTGAGCCAGGAAGTCCGGGGAGTCGTGTCGCGGCGCAAGGGCGCGCCGGTCGAGGTCACCACCATCGTGGTGCCCGACCCGGGGCCCGGCGAGGCGGTGGTGAAGGTGCGCTCCTGCGGCGTCTGCCACACCGACCTGCACTACCGGGAGGGCGGGATCACCGACGAGTACCCGTTCCTGCTCGGTCACGAGGCGGCCGGCGTGGTCGAGCAGGTGGGGGAGGGGGTCACCGGCGTCGCGCCGGGCGACTTCGTGGTGCTCAACTGGCGGGCGGTCTGCGGCGTGTGCCGGGCCTGCCGGCGCGGGCGACCCTGGTACTGCTTCAACACCCACAACGCCGCCCAGAAGATGACCCTCACCGACGGCACCGAGCTCGCCCCGGCGCTGGGCATCGGCGCCTTCGCCGAGAAGACGCTGGTCCACGCCGGGCAGTGCACCAAGGTCGACCCCGCCGCCCGGCCAGCCGCCGTGGGGCTGCTCGGCTGCGGAGTGATGGCCGGGCTCGGCGCGGCGATGAACACCGGCCAGGTCACCCGGGGCGACTCGGTCGCCGTGATCGGCTGCGGCGGGGTCGGCGACGCCGCGGTGGCCGGCGCGGCCCTCGCCGGCGCGACCACGATCATCGCGGTGGACACCGACGCCCGGAAGCTCGAGTGGGCGCGCAGGTTCGGTGCCACCCACACCGTCAACGCCTCCGCGGACGACCCGGTCGAGGCGATCCGCGCCGCCACCGGCGGGTTCGGCGCCGACGTGGTGATCGACGCGGTCGGCCGCCCGGAGACCTGGAAGCAGGCGTTCTACGCCCGCGACCTGGCCGGCACGGTGGTGCTGGTCGGGGTGCCCACCCCGGAGATGACCGTCGAGCTGCCCCTGCTGGACGTCTTCGGCCGCGGCGGCGCCCTCAAGTCCAGCTGGTACGGCGACTGCCTGCCCAGCCGCGACTTCCCCCTGCTCACCGAGCTCTACCTGCAGGGCCGCCTCGACCTGGACGCCTTCGTCACCGAGGAGATCGCCCTGGACCAGGTCGAGGAGGCGTTCCGCCGGATGCACCACGGCGACGTGCTGCGCTCGGTGGTGGTGTTTCCGTGACCGCGCGCGTCGACCATGCCGTCACCTCCGGCACCTTCTCCCTCGACGGCCAGACCTTCGACGTCGACAACAACGTCTGGGTGGTCGGTGACGACACCGAGTGCGTGGTGATCGACGCCCCGCACGACGTGGACGCCATCCGGCGCGCGGTCGCCGGTCGCCGGGTCGTCGCCGTCCTGGCCACCCACGCCCACGACGACCACGTACGGGTCGCTCCCGAGCTGGCGAAGGCCACCGGAGCGCCGGTGCTGCTGCACCCCGCCGACCGGGTGCTGTGGGACCTGGTCCACCCCGACCTGCCGCCCGACGGGACGCTCGCCGACGGGCAGGGGATCGAGGTCGCCGGCACCACCCTGCGGGTCCTGCACACCCCCGGCCACAGCCCCGGCGCGTGCAGCTTCCACGCCCCCGATCTTGGCGCGGTCTTCACCGGCGACACCCTGTTCGCCGGCGGCCCCGGCGCCACCGGCCGCTCGTACAGCGACTTCGGCACCATCGTCGCGTCGATCCGCGACCGGTTGCTCACCCTGCCGCCAAAGACCGTGGTGCACACCGGGCACGGCGACGACACCACCATCGGCGCGGAGGCCCCGCACCTTCCGGACTGGCTGGCCCGGGGGCACTGACCGGCGCCGGGGTCGGCTCAGCGTTCCCCGGGCCCCGCCAGCACCGGTTTGACGTCCAGCACCGGCGTGCCGTCCAGGGCCTCCAGGTCGGCCACCCGCACCCGCAGGCCGTCGACCGCCAGCACCCGCACCCGGTGCAGCCCGATCGGGTTGGGCCGGTGCGGGGAGCGGGTGTTGAACACCCCGGTCTCCGGCCGGCTCCGGTCGCCACGCGGATGCACCGTGAGGACGTCCCGCCGGGCCCGGTCCAGCCAGGTCAGCACCAGCACCTCCGCGCCCGGCCGCAGGTCGCGCAGGCCCGCGCCGACGGCGGGGGAGAAGACCAACCACGCCTCCGGCGCGCCCTCGTCCCCCTGCTTCGGCGCGAGATCCGCCTCGGTCAGCGGGGACTCCACCCGCCCGACCGGCCGCAGCTCGTACGCCCCGCTCACGCGCCCGCCAGGCGCAGGTGCAGCCGTACGGTGGTGCCGGCCGGGGTCGTGTGCACCAACACCAGGTCGCAGAGCGCCTGCACGATGACCAGGCCGCGCCCGCCGATGCCATCGTGCCGGGGCGCCAGCCGGCCGGCGAGCGGATCGGTCAGCCAACCGCCGTCGTGGATCTCGCACACCAGGTGTTCACCGGTGCGCCACACCTGGAGCACACCGCCGCCACCGGCGTGGGCGATGCTGTTGGTGGCCACTTCGGTCACCGCGATCTGCAGGTCGGCCTCCCGGTCCGGGTGCAGGTCGGCGGCCTGCGCGTGCCCGGTGACGAAGCGGCGCACGTCGGCCAGCGTGTCGAGGTCGTAGCGCAGCACGGCGACCGGTTCGCCGGGGACCGGCAGCGGCTTGTTGTGCCCGGCGACGACCTGCTCCGGCGCGAAGGTGGGACTGGGCCGCCGGCCGGCCCCGTCGACCAGCACCGGGTGGGTGCGGCACGCGTCCGCGACCACCGCGGGGGCGAGCCGCGACACGTCGTACGGGCAGAGGATCGCGACGTCCCGCTCGGCGAACGCCACGTTGATCAAGGCGTCGTGCTGCGCGCAGGCCGGCTGTTCCAGCTCGGTACGCTCCGCCCACACCGGCTCGCCGACGATCCGTACGCGGCGGTCGGGGTGCCGGTCGACGAAGGCCTGCAAAACCCACGGGATGATCCGCCCCGGGTTGCGCCCCTGCACGGTCAGGTCGACGTACCGGACCCGGTCGTCGTCCGCGCCGACGGTGGCCCGGATCAGCGCCAGCCGGTCCTCCGGGGCGGCCACCAGCACCGGTTCCTGCTGGGTCAGACCGTCCCGGACGAAAGGCACCGTCAGCGCCAGCAACTCCGCGGCGTCCCGGTAGAACACTCCCTCGTGGACCAGGCCCGGTATCGGCCCGGTCGCCGCCGCGGCCGTCACGCCGGTGGTCCCGAGTCGGCGCCGTCGACCAGGTCGAGCAGCCGGGTCAACGCCGGGCGGCAGCCGACCAGGCGTACCTGCGAGGGGGCGTTGCGGCGGGCGCGGGCCAGCGCGCTCGCGGCGCCGACGTCGGCGAAGCGCAGCTCGGAGACGTCGAGCACCGCCGTCCGCTGGTTGGTGCCCGGGCCGGTGACGTGGTCGAGCATGGCGGCGAAGGCCCCCCGGTTGCTCTGATCGACCTCGCCCACCAGGCGCAGTCCGTGCGGGTCCCGGGTCCGGTACGCGCGCAGCATCGGCGACCAGGCCCGGCCGGCGTTGCGCCCCACGGTGGCCGGGTGGGCGGCGGTGGCCGGCTGCAGGTACTCGGCGGGGAACAGCCGCCGGTCGTACAGGCACATCGCGGCGGCCTCGCCGTCGAGGAAGAGCCGGTTGACCTCGGCCTCGTACCCGACCAGGTCGGCGACGGAGATGCGCTGGCGGATCGCCCACCCCATGTCGCCGACGACGCGTACCCCCGCCCGGTCCTCGCGACGGGCCCGCAGGATCTCGGTGGTGAGGTTGCCGATCATCTCGTCCGGGGTGAACCGACCCCCGGCGGCGTAGCCCTCCACCGCCGGCGCGATCCGCAGCTGGCCGCCGGCCAGCGCGGCCTCCGTGGGCACGCCCGCACCGTCGAGGTGGGCGCGGACGGCGGCCGGGGAGACCCCGTCGGTGAACCAGACGACCTTGTGACCGAGGCGGAGACCGCTGGCGACGAAGCGGCCGGCGGCGTGCAGGCCGCCGGTCTCGTCGTCGTCCACCCAGCAGACGTGGTCACCCAGGTGCAGCTGGTCGACCACCGCGCTTGCAGTCACCCTCATCGCCTTCCGGTCGCCGCGCCCCCACTCTAGCCCGCGCCCCGGCACCGCCCAACGCCGACGGACGCCCGGTGGCCGCCGGTCCGCCCCCCTCGAACCTGTCGGTCCGTCCCAGGTGGACCGTCCATGAGACCGCGGCTGGCCCTGCCGACCATCGGAAAGCCGCGGCTCTAGGATCGACCGGGTGAGCACCGACGACCGAACGCCGACCGTACGACAGCTGCGCCTGGTGGTGGAGGCCGAGGACTACGAGGCCGCGGTCGCCTTCTTCCGCGACGCCCTGGGCCTGCCGGAGCAGGCCGCGTTCTCCGGTGCCGGCGACGCCCGCGTGGTGATCCTCGACGCCGGCCGGGCCACCCTCGAGATCGCCAACCCGGCCCAGAAGCGCATGATCGACGAGGTCGAGGTGGGCCGGCAGGTGGCTCCAAAGATCCGAGTGGCCTTCGAGGTGGACGACGCGTCGGCCGCCACCGCCCGGCTGGTGGCCGCCGGCGCGACCGAGATCGCCCCGCCCACCGTGACACCCTGGCACTCGCTCAACTCACGCCTCGACGCGCCGGCCGGGTTGCAGCTCACCCTCTTCGAAGAGCTGCGGGACCTCGACGACCGCGCCGCCCTCGACGGCTTCGGCACCGATCGCGAGCGCTGACGCCGCCCCGAAACCGGTCGACGGGTCGCGGGCCGCCGCCGATACTGCTGCCCATGCCGGCCGCCCACCCGCCCCGTCGTCCTGACCTCTGCGCAGTCCGCCGCGCTGCGCCACGTCCGCGCCGTCGCGCTGCGGGATCGCTCGACCGCGCTGGCCACGATCGCCCGGCACCTCGCCGGGTCAGGCGCCGGCCACCACCCCGAGCAGCTGATCGCCGCGATCGCCGCCGGGGGCGGGCTGACCGTCAACTTCCACCCCGACCGGCTGATCGCCGACGGTCGGACCGTGGCCGAGGTGCTCGCCGAGGAGGGGAGCTACCGCAGCCAGTTCGTCACTGGCATCTCCAACGGCGGGCTCACCGCATACCCGGGCGGGGACCGGGATCGCTGGGAGGAGGCGATGTTCGGCGGTGCGTACCAGGCCCCCGGCGTACGCCCCGCCGAGCGACCGGTCTACGGCGGGTTGAACCTGCTCGACCACCCCGACGGCGCCTGCCCCCGCTTCGGCTCCTGCCACCTGCGGCTGCGCCCCGAGGCGCTGGCCCGAGCCACCTTCTGCTTCGGCGACAGCCACCTGGGGCCGAAGGACTTCGGCACGGTCGACGTCGCCGAGCCGGTGCTGGCCGCCCTGCTGGAGGCGACCGCCGGCACCGGTGTCAGCCTGGGCGTCGCCGGCATGGACACCGCGCGCCTCGTCGCGACCCTGCTGCGCCGGCGGGAGCGGCTGGCGTGGGCGCCCGGGTCCGCCGGCCGCGCCCTGGACGACTACGTCGAGGCGCAGGTCCACGGCGGCATCGAACTGGCCCGGGACGTCGAGGCCATGGTCGTGGACCCCTCGTTCCAGGACACGGACACCGGGCGCGTGCTGGCCCGGATCGCCCACCGGTGCGGCATCGAGCTGCTCTTCCACTCCGGCTTCGCGCTGCCCGTCGAGGACGTCGACCCGGACTTCCGGGGGCCCGCCATCCCCGGGCTGGCCGCCCGGGTGCACGCCGAGTTCGGTACGCCGGGAGCGCCGGTCGACGCCGCGCTGATCGGCCGGGCGGCGGCCTCGGTGGTCCGTGAGCCGCAGCGCTGGGCGGACCGGGGCCCGACCGCCGACACCCTCCAGCACCTCAAGCAGCTCTGGCACGTCCTCGTCCGGTTCGGCGGGCCGCGGGCCTGACGTCCGGTTCTCGACGCGGCCGCGCCTGGCGTCGGGTTCGGCAGGCCCGCGCGGGCGTCTGGTATCGGCGCGCTCGCGCCTGGCGTCCGGTTCTCGGGGCGGCCGGCATGACGTCGGGTTCGGCGCGCTCGCGCGTGGCGTCCGGCTCGGCGCAACCGCGCCTGGCGTCCGGTCCGGCCCCGGCCGTCTGATTCTCGGGGTGACCCGCGCCGCAGCACCCCCAGGCCCCGGCATTTCCGGAATGCCCGACAGGTCAACCTGGTTGTGTCCCCAGAACCGCCGGTAGGCAAACCCCGGCGGGCCAGGTAGTTCCCCCCGAGGTGCGCTCACTGAGCGAGCGCGTCGACACGACGAAAGGGCAACCATCGTGAAGGCCGACTTCACTCGATGGCTCCCCGCCATCGCGAAGAACCGCACCGCACTGAAGGTCGCCGGCGTCGCCTGTCTCGGTGGCCTGGCGTTCGGACCCGCCGCTGTGGCCGCCCCCGTCACCAGCGGACCGCACGCCGGGGCCGTGGCCGCCATCGACCTCGCCACCGGCAAGAGCCGGCAGGGCGCCACGGTCGAGTCGGGCCTGACCACCGGCAGCGCGACCGGCAAGGTCCCGACCGGTAAGCCGGGCAAGGACAAGCTCATCCCGCACGGCGTGGAGGGCGCGCAGTCCCGCATCCCGCTGGACGACGAGCAGCTCGCCAACGCCAAGGCCATCGTCAAGACGGCCAAGAAGACCGGCGTGGGGGAGCGCGGCGCGGTGATCGGCGTCGCCACCTCGCTGCAGGAGTCGAAGCTCTACAACCTGGGGCACCTCGGCGCGTACAACGACCACGACTCGCAGGGGCTGTTCCAGCAGCGCCCGTCGTCGGGTTGGGGCACGCCGGAGGAGATCACCGACCCCGAGTACTCGTCGCGGGCGTTCTTCGAGGCACTGAAGAACGTGCACGGCTGGGAGGACCTGCCGCTGACCACCGCGGCGCAGACCGTCCAGATCTCGGCCTTCCCGTACGCGTACGCGCAGTGGGAGGAGCAGGCTGCGGACATCGTCCAGCAGCTCTGGTGACCTCCTGAACGAGCAGCACGACCGGCCGGTCCCCGTCACGGGGGCCGGCCGGCCGTCGTTCGCGGGCGTACCCCCGGCTCAGAGCGTCGGGGCGGTCTCCCGGCGCAGCTTCGCCGACCCCGCGCCCACCGAGAACCCGGCCACCCAACGGCTCGCGCTGCCGGCCCGGGTCCGGTCGGACAGGTGGTACCAGTCCATCCGGCAGTGCTGCGGCGTCACCTCCAGGACGCCGTACCCGTGCCCGTCCAGCTCCGTCCACTTGACGTGCGGATTCGTCGACCGGATCAGCCCGGCGCCGAGGGCGCTCAGCGGATTGCCGGCCGGCAGCTTGAGGAAGTCGTTGACGTTGTCGCTGGTCACCGACGGCACCACGAACTCGGCCGCGGCCGGGTTGGACAACCCCGTCGACTTCGTGGTCACCTCGTTCGCCCACGAGGTGTGGATGTCACCGGTGAGGAAGACGACGTCGCGGGTCCCGGTCGCCCGCAGGTGGTCGACCAGCTCGTTGCGGTCGGCGTTGTAGCCGTCCCACTGGTCGGCGTTGAGCACCGCGCCGTTCTGCGGGATGCCGAGCAGCGTGCCGAGCGGCCCGAGCAGCCACGCCGGCAGCGAGCCGACGTCGACCCGCGCCATCATCACCGGGTTGCCGACCAGCTTCCAGCGCGCCGTCGACGCGGCGAGGCCGGCCTTGAGCCAGCTCATCTGGGCGTCGCCGGTGATGGTGCGACCCGGGTCGTCCACCGCCGTCCCCGAGGCCTGCTGCGAGCGGTACGTCCGCAGGTCCAGCATGGACAGCTCGGCGAGCTGCCCGTACCGGAACCGCCGGTAGATCGCGCCGTCCTCGCCCATCCGTACCGGCATCCACTCCTGGTACGCGCGCCGCGCGGCGGCCACCCGGTCCGCCCAGGCGCCCTCCGTGGACGGGGTGTGGTTCTCCGCCCCGCCCGACCAGGCGTCGTTGGCCACCTCGTGGTCGTCCCAGGTGATCACCCAGGGCAGCGCGGCGTGCAGCGCCACCAGGTCCGGGTCGGACTTGTAGAGCCCGTGCCGGATCCGGTAGTCCGCCAGGGTCAGCACCTCGTGCGCCGGCTCGACCTTGCGCACCACCGTGCCCGCCGCGTCGAACTGGCCGGTGCCGTACTCGTACAGGTAGTCGCCGAGGTGCACCACCAGGTTCAGGTCGCCCCGGTCGGCCAGCCGCCGGTACGCCGCGAAGTAGCCGGCCTCCCAGTTCGCGCAGGACATCACGCCCATCCGCAACCGGTCGATGGCCGCGTCGGTGGGCGGGGCGGTCATGGTCCGGGCCGTCGGCGACCATCCGCCGGCGTACCCGAACCGGTACCAGTACGTCGTCGCCGGCGCCAGGCCGGAGACCGCCACCTTCACCGTGTGGTCACGGGCGGGGCCGGTCGTCAGCTGGCCCTGTGCGGCCACCGTGACGAAGTCGGGGTCGGTGGCGACCTGCCAGCTCACCTCCACGTCGGGGCCCACCCCGGAGCCGGGGGTCGCGTCGGGGGTCGGGGTGATCCGGGTCCAGAGCAGGATGCCGTCCGGCAGCGGATCGCCCGAGGCGACGCCGTGCAGGAAGGCGCTACCGGCGGCGTGGGCGGCACCGGCGCCGGCAAGGGTGGCGCCGGCGAGGACGGCCGTGCCGGCGGATGCGCCGGCCATTCGCAGGAGGGTACGGCGGTCGAGGGTGTTGGTCATGGTCTATGTGTCTACCGGTACCCACCGTGTTCCCGCTGCCCCCTGCGGTGACTGTTCGCCAGTCTTTCCATTGTGTTTCGCTTTCCCGTCCGACGATCAGTTTGTTAACGGCATCCTTTGTGGACTAATCCGCCGAGTCCCGTCCGCTTGCCCGCTGGCACGGACAGATCCGCTGGAGACGGGCCATGGTGTTCCGCTCGTCGGTCGCTGGGGTGCGCCGCCCGGATT
Source organism: Micromonospora sp. 4G55 (assembly GCF_016803375.1). Lineage (NCBI taxonomy): Bacteria > Bacillati > Actinomycetota > Actinomycetes > Micromonosporales > Micromonosporaceae > Micromonospora > Micromonospora sp. 4G55. Next base: position 1,133 of record NZ_JAEVHN010000103.1, on the reverse strand, counting down.
CATGCGATCAGGACGCCTGTGCCCTCCGCCCGGATCCCGGACGGTGGCCACGGGTCACGCCCGCAGGGCGGCGTACGTCGCGACGGTGGTCGGGACGCCTTGTGCCTGGGCGATCATCTGGGGGCGGTGCGGCCTCGTGCTGCGGGTGCATCTGTTGTCGTCCCAGCGACAAGAAACGCGCCCGAAGGAGACGCGCGTTCCGGCTGGGCGGTCTGTCCGGATCACCTGGCGCGGCTTGTTCAGCGCCTCGGCGAATCCCGGCCGACCCGCTGGGGTGCCAGATGTCCGCATCGCGCCGTGTCCCACGTCGATACGGTGCCGATCCACGCCGGCCCCGCCCGTCCGATATTGGGGTCGCGGGACATCCGGTTTTGCGCGGATCGCTCCGGGAGTCGGGTGCTCGGGGGCACCCCCTGCGGTGGAATGGTGGCCGGGCCGGGGTCGTTACATCACCTGGACGATCGCAGTAGCACCCTGCTGGCCTGGCCCGAACGCGTGGCCGGCCCGGGATGCCGGGCCCCGGAATGATGGTGGGTCGCCGGTCGTTACACATGGACCCGGCGCCGTGAGCCCCCCGCTCGCGAAGCCTGCCGGGTGAAGACTTTCCCCTGATCTTTTGAGCGCCGTCGTGGTGCTTTGCGCCCGCTCGACCCCCATCGAGCCTGGGCGCCAACCCCCGAATGGAGCCACTCTGATGAACACCACCATTCTGCGTAAGAGCGTTCTGGGCATTGCTGGTCTGGCCTTCGCCGGTGGCGTCTTCGCCGGCCCCGTGACCGAGGCCCACGCCGCCCCGGCGGCCGAGGCGAAGTCGGTTGCCGTGGTGCAGGCCGACAAGCCCGGCAAGGGCAAGCTGATCCCGCACGGTGTGCAGGGCAAGCAGTCGCGCATCGACGTGGGCGATGAGCAGACGAAGAATGTGAAGGCGATCATCGCGGCGACGAAGAAGTCGGGTATGGACGAGCGGGCCGCCGTGGTCGCGATCGCCACGTCGCTGCAGGAGTCGAAGCTGGAGAACCTGGGTCACCTGGGTGAGCGCAACGACTTCGACTCGCAGGGTCTGTTCCAGCAGCGTCCGTCCTCGGGTTGGGGCACGGTCGAGCAGATCACCGACCCCGAGTACTCGACGATGG
>NZ_JAEVHN010000102.1:0-14210 GCF_016803375.1 Micromonospora sp. 4G55 | reverse complement strand
CCCGAACATCGTGATACGGCGGGTGGCCGGCGCGGGCCGGAACGATCGATCCGGCGCGCGCGACGCGACGGCGGGAATGCGGATCAGCGACGTGCGGTCGGGCCGCGCGGGTTGATCGTCACGGTGCGTCCGGCGCCAGGAGGTCGCCGGGCGACGGAGGCAGGAGCGGGGCGTCCAGCAGCCGTCGGACGGCCTCGCCGATCACCGGGTCCACCGGGAACCGCTCCGCCAGCCAGCCGAACACCGCCCGCGCCGCCTCGCGGTTGCGCGCGTACCCCGGGACCATCGCGGCCAGCGGCAGGACCTCCGGCGGGTACGCCTGCTCGACGCGGCGGCTGGCGTCGAACGGGTCGCGGCGGTGTCCCGCCCCGGCCCCGGTGAGACGCAGCAGCGCGATCACCCGGTCGACCGCGTACGACTGGATGAAGCGGGCCGCGGTGAGCCGCTCGCCGCGCAGCTCCCGGTGCAGGCCGACGTAGAGGTTGGTCAGCGCCTCGTTCAGGTGGAACTCCACCGTGTCGTACGGCGGTCCGCCCGGTGGCCGGCCGCACTCGGCCAGGGTGGCGGGTGCGTCGTCCCGCTGCCAGACGACGCGAGCGCCGGTGAACGGCAACCGCGCCAGCTCCGCGACGGTGAACACCGCGTACTCGACGAAGATCCCGTCGGCGTAGAGCGCCTTGCGGCCGTTGCGCTCGTTGGCGAAGCTGTACGCCACCGGGCACGGCGCCGCGAGCCAGCCGATCTCCTCGACGTAGCGGGGCACCGCGCCGTCGGCGACCACGACGAAGAAGTCCAGGTCGGAGTGCTCGTCCAGGCGGTCGTACGCCGCGCCGGCCGAGCCGAGGCCGAGCAGCGCCACGGCATCGGGGCGGGTGCGCAGGTGGGCGGCGAGGTCGTCGAGCCGCCGCAGCATCGGGTGCATGCCGTCGTCCCTTCGGCGAAGAGTCGACGTTTCAGCCCGTACGGCCCTGATCGCCGCCGGGGTCGCGACACCGTGCCGCCCATTCTGTGCCCCGCCGGCCGCGTCCTTCAAGGGACCAGTAGGGGTCGGAAGGGGTTCAGAGGTGTCCCGTACCTGGTTAGCGTCGGCCCCGAGCGGGCCACCGTACGCGAGAACGACCGCCGCATGCGGCGCTGCTCCCGGTCGGTCTCGACTCACCTTTCACGCGATCCGGCAGAGGGAGACCCACATGGGGCGGGCGGAGAACAAGGTCGTCGTCATCACGGGCGCGGCCCGTGGTCAGGGGCGCAGCCACGCGGTCCGGCTGGCCGAGGAGGGCGCCGACATCATCGCGATCGACATCTGCAGGGACATCGACTCGGCCGGCTACGGCATGGCCGGCAACGAGGACCTGGAGGAGACGGCGCGCCTGGTCAAGGAGGCCGGCGTCGGGTGGTCGTCCGGCACGCGGACGTCCGCGACTACGGCGCGCTGCGCGCGGCCATCGACGAGGGCGTCGCCGAGCTGGGGAAGATCGACGTCCTGATCCCGAACGCCGGCATCCTGCCGATGGGGCCGAACCAGCCGATCACCGCCTTCACCGGCACCATCGACGTCAACCTCGCTGGGGTGCTGAACACGGTGCACGCCGCGCTGCCGCACTTCAACGAGGGTGTGTCGGTCATCATCGTCGGCTCGATCGCGAGCTTCCTGCCGCCGATGCCCTCCGACGTGATGGCCGGCGCCGGGTACGCCGGGTACCGGTTCGCCAAGCACGTCCTGGTCGACTACGTGAAGGCGCTGGCGCTCCAGCTCGCGCCGACCAGCGGGCGGGTCAACTCGGTCCACCCGACCACGGTGGACACCGACATGGCCTTCAACAAGGGAATGTTCCAGACCTACCGGCCGGACCTCGACGACCCGACCGTCGAGGACGTCGCGCCGATCCTGAGCGCCATCCACGCCATGCCGATCTCGCACGTGACCCAGGCGGACGTGACGCACGCCGTCGTCTACCTGGCCTCCGACGAGTCGCGCTACGTCACCGGCAGCCAGATCAAGATCGACGGTGGCGCGCTGGCCATGCAGCACCTCTGACCTCGTCCCGCCGTACCCGTACGGCGGGGTGGTGGACAGCGGCGGTCGGCCGTGCCGGATGCGGCGCGGCCCGACCGGCGTCCGGCAGGGCAACCAAGGACCGATCGACAGCGGCGTCGCCCACGCGCGCCGGCCGCGGAAGAGGACGGACAGATGACCGACACGGGAGTCACGCTCTACCTTGAGCTGATCAAGAAGGTGATCGCCAACGAGATCTACACCGACAACGCCGCTCCCTGGTGGACGGGGGCCGAGGGCGCCGCGGTGCCCGAGGGGGGACTTCCGGGCACCTCCGCCGCGCACACGCTGGTCGGTCTCGAGGGTCTGGACAACGTGCAGGAGTGCGTCGAGCGGGTGCTGGCCGATCAGATCCCCGGGGATCTGGTCGAGACCGGGGTGTGGCGCGGCGGCGTGACCATCCTGATGCGCGCCATCCTCAAGGCGCACGGCGTCACCGACCGGCGCGTCTGGGCAGCCGACTCCTTCGCGGGCGTGCCCGAGGCGGGGGAGGGCAGCCACCCGCTGGACCAGGAGATGGCGCTGCACAACCTGAACAGCATGCTCAGCGTCTCGGCGGACGCGGTCCGGGCCAACTTCAAGGCGTACGACCTGCTCGACGAGCAGGTGGAGTTCCTGGAGGGGTGGTTCAAGGACACCCTGCCGGCGGCCCCGATCTCCTCGATCGCCGTGCTCCGCCTCGACGGCGACCTGTACGAGTCGACCCGGGAGGCGCTGATCCCGCTCTACCCCAAGCTCTCCGCGGGCGGGTTCATCATCATCGACGACTACAACATGGAGCCCTGCCGGGCGGCCGTGCACGAGTACCGCGACGAGCACGGGATCACCGACGAGATCCGGCCGGTGGACAACGGCGGGGTGTTCTGGCGCAAGACGGCCTGAGCCCGCGTACGCCGACAAGGGCGCCGCCTCCCGACGGAGGCGCGCCCTTGTCGTGTCGGCCCTGCCGGCGCACGCGCGAAGGCCCTTCTCCAACGGGGGAGGAGAAGGGCCTTCGCTGCCGGTGACCGACGCCCGCGCTCAGTCCGTCTTCTTCTGGAAGAAGACCGCGGCGAGGGTGACGGAGACGACCAGGATGCCGACCGACCAGGCGAGGGCGATCCAGGGGTTGTCGCCGACCGGCCGGTCGAGCAGGAACCCGCGGACACTCTCGATGATCGGCGTGGACGGCTGGTGCTCGGCCACGCCCTGCAGCCAGCCGGGCAGCGTGTGGATCGGGACGAACGCGCTGCTGACGTAGGGCAGGAACATCATGATGAAGGCGAAGCTGGCGGCCGCGTCGGTGGACTTGGTGAGCAGCCCGACGACCGCGGAGAGCCAGGACATCGCCAGGATGAAGGTGACCAGGATGCCGCCGGCGGCGAGCCACTGGAGCAGGCTGGCCTCGGGCCGGAACCCGATGAGCAGGGCCACCGCGATCACCACGACCGTGGAGACGATGTTCTTGATGACGCTGGCGGTGACGTGGCCGCCGAGCAGCACCGCGCCGCTGACGTCCATCGACCGGAACCGGTCGATGATGCCGGTGCTCATGTCGTTGGCGACGCCCACGCCGGTCTGGGCGGCGCCCCACACCGTGCAGAGCAGCAGCACGCCGGGGGAGACGTAGGTGACGTAGTCGCCGCCGGTCTGGATCGCCCCGCCGAAGAGGTAGACGAAGAGCACCATCATCATGATGGGCAGCATCAGCGCCATCATCAGGGCGTCCAGGTCCCGGCTGGTCAGCCGGGTGCAGCGCGCGATCATGGTCACCATGTCGGTCCCGAGCGAGGTGGGCCGGGGCCGGTTGCGCAGGACGATGGACTCAGTCACCGACAGTCTCCTTAACTCTCTCCACCTCCGGGCTCGGGGTGGGGTGGCCCGTCAGCGCCAGGAACACGTCGTCCAGCGTGGCGCTGTGCACCTGGAACTTCGTGACCCGGTTGCGCTGCGGGTCTGCCTCGTCCAGCACGGCCCGGACCTGGTTGGCCGAGCCGTCGGTGGTGACCCCGATCGTCAGCAGGTCGAGATCCTTGGTGACCACCCGCTCGCCCAGCAGCGCCAGGACGTCCTCCAGCGCCGCGCGGTCGACCAGTTCCAGGTCGAGCCGCTGACCCGCGACCCGCTCCTTGAGCTGGGTCGGGGTGCCCTCGGCGACGATGGTGCCGCCGTCGAGCAGGGCCACCCGGTCGGCGAGGCGGTCGGCCTCCTCCAGGTACTGCGTGGTCAGGAAGATGGTCAGGCCGTTGGCGGCCAGGTCGGCGATGACGCCCCACAGGGCGAGGCGGCTGCGTGGGTCCAGGCCGGTGGTCGGCTCGTCCAGGAAGACCACCGACGGGGCCCCGACCAGGCTCGCGGCGAGGTCGAGCCGGCGGGCCATGCCGCCCGAGTAGGTGGCCAGTCGCCGGCCACCGGCGTCGGTCAGGTCGAACCGGGCGAGCAGCTGCTTCGCGCGCTCCTGCGACTCGGCGCGGGACAGGCCGGTGAGCCGGCCCATCATGCGCAGGTTCTCCTCGCCGGTCTGGTTCTTGTCGATCGCCGCGTACTGGCCGGTCAGGGTGATGGCCCGCCGCACCTTGCGCCGCTCCTTGACGACGTCGAAGCCGGCGACCCGGGCCTGGCCCGCGTCGAGGGAGGTGAGGGTCGAGAGGATGCGGACGCTGGTCGTCTTGCCCGATCCGTTCGGGCCCAGCAGGGCGAACACGCTGCCCCGGGGGACGGTGATGTCCACACCCTTGAGCACCTGTACGTCGCCGTAGGACTTTCGTAGCCCGCTGGCTTCTATTGCCAATTCGTAGGCCATTGTCGTTGCACTCCTTGCCGTCCCTGCTCCGGGTGGTCTTCTGCGTGCCTCGTACGCTGATTCGTGTAGACTGTACGCAGTTCGATGTTCGCCTGTCAACCTGCTTCGCCGCCGCAGGTCAAGACCGTTCTCAGCCGCCGCGCCGGGCGCCTCCGGTGGGGGTTCGCGGGCGGCGCCGGTTCGTGGGTGGTCGGGCCGCGGCCGGCGGGTCGCCGAGCGGCGGACCGGCGGCGGCGTCACGGTCCGCAATGGGAGGCGGCGCGGCTGGATTTCCCGTGCTCGACAATGCGCGGAATCGCCACCGACGGCTGGCTTGCTGAGCTGTTCTGAAACGTCCTCACTCATTTTCCGTCATCCGGGATCAGATGGGGGATGACCCTGATGTGTGGCCCCTCGGCGCGTGCGCCGACCCCTAGGTGGTCCGCGTCCGTGCTGCTCACGGCCGAGTTCGGAACCGCCGCCGGTGGTCCTGATCGGGGGTGCCGGCGTGCCGGTTCGCGGCCGGCGTCCGGTGGTGGGGTTGACGCGTCGAGTAGCCGGTGTGTACGGTCTGCACACAACGGTATACGGCATACACAGAAGCTTTCGGGGTCTATTCCCGAGCCGATTTCTGTTCGGTTCGAGGTTGACGCCGGGAAAGTCGCCACAATCATTCCGTTCTCACTTGTCGCATTGATGTTCGACTTCCCGTGTCAATTCGCGCCCGGCGCGGAGCGGCGCGGGTCGTCGAGGCGGACGGTGAGACGGCGCGGACGAGAGGGCACAGGCGGCCGACGGCCCGGGAGGGCTCACCCCTCGGGTGGTCGCCCATCGCCCGGGAGGTGAGGGCGACGGTGATCGGAGCGCACAGGGATCGGGTGAGGCTGATGTCGGGAGGAATGGTGGGTCTGCGTTGGGAACACAACGTGGAGGTCACGGTGTCTCCGGACGGGTGGCTGATCCTGCACCGGCAGCCCACCGCCGTCACGTACCGGTACCCGCCCTTCGTCACGGTCTCCTGGATCTCGCTGCAACGGCACGGCGGTGACCTCAACCTGGCCGCGGACGAGGTGGCCACCAGTTGGGAGGCGGACCGCGCGGAGATCATCGTGGTCATCGGCCGGTGGCTCGACGAGCTGCGCGACGCCGGCCTGGTGCGCGAGGACTGACCCCGCCGGTGACCGCCGCTTCCGATGCCCGCCGGGTCGGTCCCGACGGTGTCGACGCGGTGCTAGGCAACGGCGACCCGGTCGGTCCCGCCGCTGTCGGCCCGGTCGCCCCCGACGCTGTCGGCCCGTTCCACGGCGGCGGCGACGGCGGCGGCCCGGTCAGTGGCATCGCGAGGCCCAGGCACCCGGCGCCCGGTAGTCCGCCGCCGGGGACCACGACGCCTCGGCGCGCCGACGGCCGGGGCCCGTACCCCGAGCGGCGCGTAGCGCGCACATCAGGGCGACCGTGGCCGCCGCGAGCTCCTCCTCGGTGGGCGCGCCCCGGACCACCACCAGCCGAGGAACCGCCGCCGCGTCGAACTCCTCCGCCGCGGTCACGTCGGCGGGTTCCCGTGCTTGCGCCCGGGCAGCTGCACCCGCTTGGCCCGCAGCGTCTCCAGCGCCCCGATGAGCACCGCGCGCGTCTCGGCCGGGTCGATGACGTCGTCCACCAGGCCGCGCTCGGCCGCGTAGTAGGGGTGCATCAGCTCCTGTTCGTACTGCTTGATCCGCTGCCGGCGGGCCACCTCCGGGTCGGGCGCGCCGCGATCTCCCGGCGGAACACCACGTTGGCCGCGCTCTCCGCGCCCATCACCGCGATCTCGTTGCTCGGCCAGGCGAACGAGAGGTCCGCGCCGATCGACCGGGAGTCCATGACGATGTACGCCCCGCCGTACGCCTTGCGCAGGATCACCTGGATCCGGGGCACCGTCGCCGAGCAGTACGCGTACAGCAGTTGGGCGCCGTGCCGGATGATCCCGCTGTGCTCCTGCGCCGTGCCGGGCAGGAAGCCGGGCACGTCGACCAGGGTCACCAGCGGGATGCTGAAGGCGTCGCAGGTCTGCACGAAGCGGGCCGCCTTGGCCGAGGCCAGCCCGTCGAGAGCGCCGGCGAGCATCCGGGGCTGGTTGGCGACGATGCCGACCACGTGCCCGTCCAGCCGGGCCAGGCCGCAGACGATGTTGCGGGCCCAGGAGGCGTGCACCTCGAGCAGGTCCCCGTCGTCGGCGATCTCCCCGATCACCTCGCGCATGTCGTACGAGCCGCGGGGGTCGGCGGGCACCAGGTCGAGCAGGCGCGGGCAGCGGCGGTCCGGCGGGTCCCCGGTGGGCTGCACCGGAGGCAGCTCCCGGTTGTTGGACGGCAGCAGCGAGAGCAGGTGCCGGACCTCGGCCAGGCACTCCGCCTCGGTGTCGTGCACGAACGAGACGGTGCCGGTGACCGAGGCGTGCACCTCGGCGCCGCCGAGCTGTTCGTGCGTCACGGTCTCGCCCGTCACCGCCTGCACCACGTCCGGCCCGGTGAGGTAGAGCTGGGCCACGTTGCGGACGGCGAAGACGAAGTCGGTCAGCGCCGGGGAGTACGCCGCCCCGCCGGCGCAGGGCCCGAGCATCACGCTGATCTGGGGGATCACCCCGGACGCCTGGACGTTGCGGCGGAAGATGCCGCCGTACCCGGCCAGGGCGGTGACGCCCTCCTGGATGCGGGCACCCGCGCCGTCGCCGAGGCAGACCAGGGGCGCGCCGGCCGACTCCGCCATGTCCATGATCTTGTGGATCTTCTCGGCGTGGGCCTCGCCCAGCGAGCCGCCGAAGATCCGGAAGTCGTGCGCGTACGCGAAGACCGTTCGGCCGTCCACCTTGCCCCAGCCGGTCACCACGCCGTCGGTGTGCGGGCGGCGGTCCTCCAGCCCGAACCCCGCGGCCCGGTGCCGGCGCAACTGCTCGATCTCCCGGAACGTGCCCTCGTCGAAGAGCAGGTCGAGTCGTTCCCGGACGGTGAGTTTGCCCTTGGCGTGCTGCTGCGCCGAGGCGCGGGGCCCCGGGCCGGCGACCGCCGTGGCCTTGACGGAATGCAGCTCGGCCACCCGGGACCCGAGGTCGGAATGCCGTTTGTCCACCATGCGTCGTCGCCCCTCACGCTCGCCGACGTCGACCCGCGTCAACCGGCTGGTCGGGCTCTCACGTAACCACTGGCGACGGCGGCGCGAACAGAACGGCCGCCCCCTAACCCGGGCGCCGGATCCCCTAGGCCGCCCGCCCGACGACCCCAGGGCTACCGCCATTTCCGCAGCTAAACCCGGGTGAGAGCACGTGTTTCCAACTGATCGGACACTCTGCCGAAGTGCTTGACGCTGTTCCGCCGTACTGCTTAGCATGTACGCGTGGGGCATACGCAGAAGCGTGCCCCACGTGGTGGGGCACCTTTGGAAATGGCCGTCAGGCCCGATGAGCGACGAGGTCTTGTCCCCGTCCCAGGCGGACGACGCCGGGATCTCCGTGCCCTGAACGATCAAATCGGCATAGACGGGCATAGAAGGGTTTCGGCTCAATGAGCGATTCTGTCGGGCTACTGGCCAAATTGCCGAGTGGTCGGCGTTCCAAGTGGGCCATCCTCGCGTTGTGGATTGTCCTCGCCGTCGTGCTCGGCCCGCTCTTCGGCAAGATCGAGGACTACGAGGACCGGACTCCGTCCGGCACCCTCCCGCGTGGCGCCGAGTCGACCGCCGTCATGGAGGAGTTGGACAAGTACCGCTCCGCCTCCGAGGCCGTTCCCGTGGTCGCCGTCTACACCCGCGAGTCCGGGATCCAGGACGCCGACCGCAGCAAGGTGGAGGCCGACCGTACGGCGTTCGCGAAGTTCGCCGACGGCGGCGCTGCCATCCAGCCGGCCATCCCGTCCCAGGACGGCAAGGCGCTCATGCTGGTGGTGCCGCTGACCCGCGACGACGTCGAGATCGACTTCGCGGTCAAGGACCTGCGCACCGCCGCCCAGGCCGGCGCCCCGGCCGGGCTGGACGTCGACCTCGGCGGCCCCGGCGGCCTGCTCAACGACTACACACAGGCGTTCGAGAATCTCGACGTCAACCTGATGATCGCGACCAGCTCGATCGTCATCGTGCTGCTCCTGCTGATCTACCGCAGCCCGTTCCTCTGGATCTTCCCCCTGCTGGCCGTCGGCTTCGCCAGCGCGCTCACCCAGGGCGTCGCGTACCTGCTCGCCAAACACGCCGGGCTGCCGGTCAACCCGGCCAGCTCCAGCCTGCTGATGATCCTGCTGTTCGGCGTCGGCACCGACTACGCGCTGCTGCTCATCGCCCGCTACCGCGAGGAGTTGCGCCGGCACGCCGACAAGCACCTGGCCATGGGCATCGCGCTGCGCCGCTCGGGCCCGGCGATCCTCGCCTCGGCCGCGACCGTCGTGGTCGGCCTGGCCTGCCTCGCTCTGGCCGACATGCAGAGCGCCCGCAGCCTCGGCCTGGTCGGCGCCACCGGGGTGCTCTGCGCGTACCTGGCGATGGTCACCATCCTGCCGGCGCTGCTGGTGATCGCCGGCCGGTGGGTGTTCTGGCCGTTCGTGCCGAAGTTCGGCCAGGAGGCACGGGCCGGGCGCGGGTTCTGGTCCCGGATCGGCACGGCCGTCGGCCGCCACCCCCGGGTGGTGTGGCTCGGCTGCCTGATCGTGATCGGCGGCCTCGCCGTCAGCGCGCTGGACATCAAGATGGGGCTGGCCCAGACCGAGGTGTTCCAGACCAAGCCCCAGTCGGTCACCGCGCAGGAGAAGCTCGCCCGGCACTTCCCGTCCGGCGCGTCCGACCCGGCCATCCTCGTCGCCGACGCCTCGGCGGCCGGGCCGGTCAAGGCCGCCGCCGCCGGCGTGGAGGGCACGACGGTCGGCCAGGAGTCGCCCAGCCCCGACGGCAAGCGGGTGATCATCGACGTGGTGCTCCGGGACGCCCCCGACAGCGACGCGGCGAAGGAGACCATCGACGAGATCCGGGACGCGGTGCACGCCGTACCCGGGGCCAACGCGAAGGTCGGCGGCACCACCGCGGAGACCCTGGACATCGACCGGGCCTCCAGCCGGGACGCCCGGGTGGTCATCCCGGTCGTCCTCGCGGTGATCCTGCTGTTCCTGATCATCCTGCTCCGCGCCCTGGTGGCGCCGCTGGTCCTGCTCGGCACGGTGGTGGCGTCCTACTTCGCCGCGCTGGGCGCGTCACACCTGCTCTTCAAGCACGTGTTCGGGCACGAGGGGACGGCCTGGCAGTTGCCGCTGGTCAGCTTCGTCTTCCTCGCGGCGCTCGGCGTCGACTACAACATCTTCCTGATGACGCGGGTGCACGAGGAGGCCGCGCGACACGGCCATGCCGAAGGCGTGCGGCGTGGTCTGTCCACCACCGGCAGCGTCATCACCTCGGCCGGCATCGTGCTGGCGGCGACCTTCGCGGTCTTCGCCTCCATGCCGGTGGTCGACATGATCCAGTTCGGTGTGGTCGTCGCGGTGGGCGTCCTGCTCGACGCCTTCCTGGTGCGGACGCTGCTGGTACCGGCGCTCTCCTTCGACATCGGCCGGGCGAGCTGGTGGCCTGGGCGCCTCTACCGGGACCTCGGCAAGCAGGCCTCCGCGCCGGTCAGCCCGGGAGTGCCGGGGCCGGTGCGGGCCAGCAAGTAGCCATCGAGCGGGGCGGGTCTATAGGCCCGCCCCGGCCTCCGGTGGGCTGAGCGCTCTACCGCGGGCGGTGGTCGCCGGCGTTGGCCGGGGACCGTGACCTGGGGTGAGGCGGCACCGAGCCCGCGCAGGACGTGGGATTCGCTCTGGCGGCGCGCCCGACGATCTCGTCGGGCGCGCCGCTTCGTCGCTGCCCGAGAGCCGTCCCTGCCGCCTGGTGCCGGACCGCTGTCGCCGTGCCGTGCGTGGTGGGGCGCGGTTTGCGGCGTGTTGCGGTGACGGTCGGCCGGGAGGCCGCGACTTGCCGCACAGCGGAGGACTTCTTGTCCGCGCTGCACCGCCCGGGAGATCGGGGGAGTCGCCGGCCGTCCAGCGCTCGGCGTCGCCGTCGTCAGCTCTGAGCGAGTTGACGGCAGGGCGGCAGGCCCTTGGCGAGCGTGCGCGCCAGGTCGAGCTGGTGGCAGGGCAGGCCGGCCCAGGGCGGCTCGTCCCGGTGGGCGGGGCCGTCGGCGAATGTGGGCGGCGACCATCGGTACCGCTCCGACGCGCTGGGGACCGCAGCCCGCGTCCGACGGCACCACAGGATCGACGTGACGCAACGAGACTCGGTCCGGCGGAGTCCCGGACGGGCCCGGATCTGCGGAAATGTGGGCCGGGCAACCTGTCGGCAATGGGCCAGGTCGAGAGAAGCACACGAGGGTGACGACGGGCCGGCGGGTCGTCCCGAGGTCGCGTCTCGGATCGCTGTTCGGCCGTGAGGACAAGCCGGACGGCCAGCGCGGAAGGCCGGTCGTCCCGGCTCGTCGAGGCGTCCCGCCCGGTCGGGATAGGTCACGGTCAGGTCACACAACCGCTGTCGGGTGACGACGGGCCGGGGGGCGGGTGTGAGCCCCCGGCGGGTGTGGCTCGGGAGGAGCGGACCGGACCTGCGCGAATGCCGAAATCCCGCCGTCAACGAGCACCGAAAAGTGAACGATAAGTTGCCGGATCAAGTAACGGTTCGTGACATTTGAAGATCGCTCACATCGTTCCCGGATTGATTAGCGCGGCGTGATCAGTCGCATTAAAAATGGGACACACCGGCGAACTGGACATTCTGCAATTCGCCCGGATCGGATCGCCGACAGAACCGCCTGACCAGGGCCTTGTGCCCGATCTGTGCTAAAGAGGGTGGACTAGCATCACCGTCGATCTGTGGATATGATACGCCGCAACGTGGCTACCAGTGCTGGAGCGTTTCGACTACTACGCTACTTAGGGGTATGCAAACGTGGCGACCATGGGATATGAGGGGGCCCTGTCGCTGTTGCAAGGGCTCCTTCGCCAATGCGACGGCTCAAGCGGTCGACTGGCGCTCGTCGAGGGGGGACTCGCCAGCGGTAAAACATATCTGCTCCATCAATTTTCGCGTTACGTGGTGGAGACGGGGGCGTTACTTCTCAGTGGTACGGCATCACGGGCGGAGCAGTCGGTGCCGCTCGGAGTGGTCGATCAGTTGTTCCGTAGTGCCGACCTGGTGGACGCGCTGCCCGAACGGGCCGCCCGGCTCATCGGTTCGGTCGATGCGGGGGACCAGGACGGGGGATGGTCGGACCCGCCGGCGGAGCCGGATGCTCGATCGGGCTGGATGCGTGAGTTCTGCGGAGTGCTGCTGGGCCTGGCCCGGGAGCGCACCCTCGTGATCGTGATCGACGATCTGCAGTTCGCCGATTCCGCCTCGCTGCGGCTGTTGTTGTCGCTGCAGCGACGGATGGATGCGGCCCGAATGCTGCTCGTCCTGGGCAAGTGGCACCGACGCCGGCCGACGCTGCCGCTTTTCTACACGGAACTGACCCGCCAGCCGCACGAGAGCATCAGGTTGTCGGCGTTGACCGTGCCGGACATCGCCGATCTGCTCACCGAGAAATGGGGAAAGCCGGCGCCCGGATCCGTGGCCGAGGAATACCACGATCTGACAAACGGTAATCCGCTGTTGGTCCACGCGCTGCTCGACGACAATGCGTCGGATGCCGGGATCGAGGACGGGGCCACGCCCGTCGTCGGTGACGGATATGCCCACGCCGTGCTGGCCGGCCTGCACCGGTGGGACGCCCAACTGCTGGACGTGGCCGCCGCGGCCGCGGTACTGAACGAGCGTTCGGAGCCGGCCCTGATCGGCCGTCTTCTCGGAATGCGGAACGAAACCGCCGAGGAGGTCGTCGGAATACTGACCGAGGCGGGCGTACTGCGGGACTGCCGCATGCGCCATCCGCTGGGCGCGACCACGGTGCTGGAGAGCATGACCCCGGCGGAACGGTCCGCCGTCCACGTCCGCGCCGCCGACCTGCTCCACCAGCAGGGCGCGCCGGCGGCCGAGGTCGGGCGCACCTGCTCAACGCCGAGCAGGTGCCCGCCGACTGGGCGGTCGGGGCGCTGCGTACCGCGGCCGACCAGGCGCTGGCCGCGGACGACCCGGACCTGGCGGTGCGCTGCCTGGAGCTCGCGCTCTCCGGCTGCACCGACCGCAAGGAACGGATCGCCATCATGCACGCGCTCACCGGCGCGCTCTGGCGGCGGAACCCGTCGGCCACGCTGGCGTACCTGCCCTGTCTGCAGGGCGCGGTGCAGGACGGGGAACTGCACGGGCCGGACGCGGCGGCGGTGATCCGCTACAGCCTGTGGAACGGCGACGAGGACGCGGCAGTCCGGGCCGCCACGGCGCTCGGCGCGTCCGCCGATCCGATCGACGCGCAGACGGCGGCCGAGCTGGCCGTCAGCTTCCACTGGTTCCTCGGTCCGGCGCGGGGGCGCCTGTCCGAGTTCGGGCCCACCGGCACCACCCACCCGAGGGACCTCTGGGCGGACGCGGCGCAGCGACTCACCTCGCTCTGGGGCCGGGGCGGCGGGGAGGCCGCCACCACCAGTGCCGAGCAGATCCTGCGCAGCTGCCAGATCGGTGAGACCCCGTTGGAGGTGGTGGCCGCGGCGGTGCTCGCTGTGCAGCGCGGCAACAAGCCGGAGCTGGCCCGCACCTGGTGCGATCGGCTCATGCGGCAGGCCGCGGAGCGCGGCGAGGTCACCTGGCAGGCGGTGCTCTCCTCGCTGGCCGGCAGCATCGCCTACCGGCGCGGCGACCTGGTCAACGCGATCCGCCACGCCGAGCAGGCGCTGGCCCTGCTGCCGGAGAAGGGCTGGGGGGTCCTGATCGGTCAGCCGCGCGCCACCCTGATCGTCGCGCGCACCGCACGGGGCGAGCTCCGGGAGGCGGCCGAGGTGCTCCAGGCGCCGGTGCCCGACTCGATGTTCGGCACCGTCTTCAGCCTGCCGTACCTGCGGGCGCGGGGGCAGTTCCACCTGGCCACCGACCGGGTGCTGGCCGCCGGACGGGACTTCCAGCTGTGCGGCCGGCTGATGCGCGAATGGGACGTGGACGTGCCGGCGCTCATCCCGTGGCGCAGCGACCTGGCCGAGGTGAACCTCCGGCTGGGCCGCTCCGTCGAGGCCCGGGACCTGCTCACCCAGCAACTGGAGCGGGCGCGCGGGGCCGACGTCCGGGTGCGGGGCATCTCGCTGCGGGTGCTCGCCGCCGCCAGCGAGCCGGCGCAGCGTCCGACGCTGCTGCGGCAGAGCGTGGAGTGCCTCCAGGCGGCCGACGACCGGCTGGAGCTGTCCAAGGCGCTGACCGCGTTCAGCGTCGTCCGGCAGCAGCTCGGCGAGTTCGACCGGGCCCGGGTGCTGGCCCGGCGGGCCGCGC
>NZ_JAEVHN010000101.1:0-14678 GCF_016803375.1 Micromonospora sp. 4G55 | reverse complement strand
CAGGCTGGTGGCGCCGGCGGTGCCGTCGGGGAACGGGAAGAGCGCGGCGAGCAGCGCGGCCCGGCGGGCCAGCTCGGCCAGGCCCCGCTCCTCCCAGTCCGCGCCGTAGGCGTCCGCGGCGGTGCGTTCCAGCTCGGCGAGGAAGACCTCCGCCGGCTGCGGCCGGTCGGTGGGCTGCTTGGCGATGCCGTGGCGCAGCAGGTCGTGCACGGGTGGCGGCGCCGCCTCGGTGGGGATCGGCGCCTGCGCGTGCTGGGTCCGCAGGGTGATCAGGTCCCGCCCGTCGTACGGGGGGCGGCCGGTGAGGCACTCGTAGAAGGTGGCGGTGGCGGCGTAGATGTCGCAGGCCGGCTGGCCGGCGCGCCGGTCCACTGTTCGGGGGCCATGTAGCGGGGGGTGCCGCTGACCGAGCCGCCGCCGTCCCGGCCGACCGGTACGGCGATGCCGAAGTCGGCCAGTTTGCTGCGCCCGTCGAGGTCGACCAGCACGTTCTCGGGCTTGTAGTCGCGGTGCACGACGCCCCGGGCGTGCGCGGCGGCCAGCCCGGCGAGGGAGCCCTTGAGCACGCAGAGGGCCGCCTCGGGCTCGGTGGGGCCGTGGGCGCGCAGCATCTGCCGCAGGGACACCCCGTTGACCAGCTCCATCACGATGGCGGCGCCGTGCGGGGACTCGACGTACTCGTAGAGCCGGGAGATGTGCGGGTCGTCGACCTCGACGAGCAGCTGGGCCTCGTCGCGGAACGCGGTGCGGGTCGGGTCGTCGTCCACGGCGCTGGTCAGGTACTTGATGGCGACGGGGGTGCCGCTGGCGTCGTGGGTGGCCAGCAGGACGCGGCCGGACGCGCCGACGCCGAGCTGCCGTACCGGCGTGTAGCCGGAGAGCTGCCAGTCCGCGCTCACGCGGCGGCCTCCCCGGCCTGCGGGGAGCGGTCACGGGTCAGGGCCACGCTGATCATTCTCGTCACGGGGAGCGTCCGGTCCATCGGCGCAACGGTTGCTCCACCGCGTCCGGACGTCCGTGATGATGGATGGGTTTCGGTCAGAGGGCTTGACGCGGGCCGTTCAGCGGTGGCCTTCCCGGCGGTGGCCGTCGCCGGGGACGCTCGGCACCGCCTCCGGCGTGTCGATCTGCTCCCCGGCGCCGCGGGCCAGCTTGTCAAAGAACCGGAGCAGTTCCACCGGGAACGGCATGACCAGGGTGCTGTTCTTCTCGGCCGCCACGTCCACCACGGTCTGCAACAGTCGCAGCTGGTAGGCGCCCGGCGTGTCGGCCATCGCCCGGGAGGCGTCGGCGAGCCGGCGGGACGCCTGGAACTCGCCGTCGGCGGCGATCACCCGGGCCCGGCGTTCGCGTTCCGCCTCGGCCTGCCGCGACATGGACCGCTTCATCCCCTCCGGCAGGGAGACGTCCTTGACCTCGACCCGTTCGATGAGCAGCCCCCACGGCTTCTCGGTGGGCGCGTCGATCACCGCCTTCAACTCGGCGTTGATCCGGTCCCGGTCCCGCAGCAGGGTGTCGAGGTCGGCCTTGCCGATCACCGACCGCAGCGCGGTCTGGGCCACCTGGAGCACCGCCGATGGGTAGTCCCGCACGTTGACCAGCACCTTCACCGGGTCGACCACCCGGTAGTAGACGACCGCGTCGACCGTGAGGGTGACGTTGTCCCGGGTGATGACGCCCTGCGCGGGCACCCCGATCACCGTGGTCTGCATGCTGACCCGGACCATCCGGTCGGCGACCGGAATGATCAGATGGAGACCGGGCTGCCGGATGCGGTCCAGCACCCGGCCGAAGCGGAAGACGACACCGCGCTGGTACTGCTGCACCATCCGTACGCTGAGCGCGAGCAGCAGCACGACGAGCGCGACGACGACGACCAGAGCGACGAACCCGGCGGCGGCTCCCATGACTCCCTCGTTCCCGGAGGCGCCCGCCTCCGGCGCCGCGCATACCCGATTCGGCGGACGACAGTCCTGCACCACTATCGGCGGAACGGGCGCTGGTCTGCGGGGAGGGGCACTAGCGTGAGACCCGAAGGGGAGCTACAGGCTGGTGGCCGTCGAGCGACCGCCAGGACATCCGGGAGTTGGTGTCGAGGTGGCGAAGTTCCTGTTGAAGTCGACCTACTCCGCCGCGGGGCTCAAGGGGCTGGTCGACGACGGTGGTACCAAGCGCGCCGAGGTGGTCCGGAAGATGATCGAGGAGGCCGGCGGGCGGATGGAGTCGATGCACTTCGCCTTCGCCGAGGACGACACCTACGTGCTGTGTGAGCTGCCGGACCACAAGACGGTGGCCGGGCTGGCGATCGCCATCGGCGCGACGGGCGGCCTGAGCGTCCAGATCACCCCGGTGCTGACCCCCGCCGAGGTCGACGAGGTGACCCGGATGAAGACCACGTACACGCCCCCGGGTCAGTGACCTTCGGCGCATGAGCTAGTCGGCGCCCGCGGGCGGGTTCTCCTGCGGCACGAGGTCGGGTGCGACGTCGGCGATCCGCTGCCGCATCGACCTGCGGCCCAGGGCGGCCAGCGCCTCGTCGACGAGCCGGGTCAACGGGTACGACAGCTCGGCCTCGAACCGGCGGGCGGCGGCCGTGGTGGCGGCCGATTCGGCGTCCAGCACAGGCAGCAGCGACTCGGCCCTCGGGGTGAGGTGGGCGATGCGCTGCCGGGCGTCCGCGCCGGGGCTGAGCGTGACCAGGCCCGCCTTCGCCAGCTGCGCGACGGTCTGACTGGCGGCGGAGTGGGTCACCCCGGTCGCCTCGGCCAGCGCGCGGATGGACGCGGGACCGCCCGCCGCCAGCGTCCGGATCACCGGGGTGAACCGTGGCCGGAACCCGGGCAGCCCGAGGTCGGCGTAGACGGCGGCGACCTCGCCGTCGAGCAGGTCGAGCAGATGGCGCAGCCGGGTGCCGAGGAGTTCGGGGCCGGGCGGTCGGGCGGGCATGTGGGCTAATGTAACAGCGCTGTTGCATCCAGTCCCTGGGGAGGGCCCACGCATGGACGAGCGCTATCCGCCGATCGAGCCGTACGACCACGGCATGCTCGACGTCGGCGACGGCAACGCCGTGTACTGGGAGGTCTGCGGCAATCCCGACGGCAAGCCCGCGCTCGTCGTGCACGGCGGACCGGGCTCGGGGTGCGGCACCGGGGTCCGCCGGTTCTTCGACCCGGCGCGCTACCGGATCGTGCTGTTCGACCAGCGCGGGTGCGGGCGCAGCACCCCGCACGCCAGCGACCCGGCCACCGACCTGCGGCACAACACCACCCACCACCTCGTCGCCGACATGGAACGCCTGCGCGAGCACCTGGGCGTGCGGCGCTGGCTGCTGCACGGCGGGTCGTGGGGCTCGACCCTCATCCTGGCCTACGCGCAGCGGCACCCCGAGCGGGTGTCCGAGATCGTCATCAACGCGGTCACCAGCACCCGCCGCTCGGAGATCGACTGGCTCTACCGGGGCGTCGGCCGGTTCTTCCCCCAGCAGTGGGACCGCTTCCTCGCCGGCGCGCCCGGCACCCCCCGCGACGGCGACGTCGTCGGCGCGTACGCCCGGCTGATGGCCGACCCGGACCCGGCGGTACGCGAGCGCGCCACCGTCGACTGGTGCGCCTGGGAGGACGCGGTGGTGTCGGCAGAGGCGGTGACCAGCCCGTACAGCGACCGCCCGTCGGCGGCGCGCATGGCCATGGTCCGGATCTGCTCGCACTACTTCGCCCACGGCGCCTGGCTGGAGGAGGGCGTCCTGCTGCGCGACGCGCACCGGCTCGCCGGCATTCCCGGGGTGCTGATCCACGGCCGGCTCGACCTGAGCAGCCCGCTGGACACCGCCTGGCAGCTGCACCGGGCGTGGCCGGACTCCGAACTGATCGTCGTCGAGCAGGCGGGGCACTTCGGCACCGACGAGACCCGGGGCCACGTCGTGCGCGCCCTCGACCGGTTCGCCACGGCCGGCTGACGCCGCGCCCGCGCCGCGGCTCCACTCCTCGACGAACTACGGGCGGGCACGTCGCGCCCCTGGGGCGGCCCACCCGCAACGCCACGTCCGATCGCCGCCAGCGATCGGCGCGGCGCGCGCGCAGAGTCGGGTACGGCCGGGTGGACCGCACCGGCCGTGGGCGTTCGCGAAGGGCAGGACCATGCACGTCGTACCCGATCTGAAGGTGCTCTACTTCGGCACCCCGGTGGTGTTGATCAGCTCCCGGAACCCGGACGGAAGCGCCAACCTCGCGCCGATGTCGTCGGCGTGGTGGCTGGACCGGTCGGCCATGCTCGGCCTGGGCGACAGCGGCCAGACCACGGCCAACCTGCATCGCGAGGGCGAGTGCGTGCTGAACCTGCCGTCCTCGGCGATGGTCGACGCGGTGGACCGGATCGCGCTGACCACCGGCCGGCCGGACGTGCCGGAGCACAAGGCCGCCCAGGGCTACCGCTACGAGCCGGACAAGTTCGCCCTCGCCGGGCTGACCCGCCAGCCGTCGGACCTGGTCGCCCCGCCCCGGGTGGCGCAGTGCCCGATCCAGTTGGAGTGCCGGGTGGTCGCCTCGTACCCGTTCGGCGGCACGCCGTCGTACGCCACCGCCTTCCAGGTGGAGGTGCTGCGCGCGCACGTCGAGGAGGACCTGGTCATCCCGGGCACGTCGTACGTGGACCCGCTGGGCTGGGACCCGCTGATCATGAAGTTCTGCGAGTTCTTCGGCGGCGGGCGCAACGTGCACCCGTCCCGGCTGGCCGAGGGCTGGCGGATGCCGCACCGCAGGGCCGTGGCGCCGACGCCATAACCTGGCGTCGTGACACGCTCCGGGCCCGACCAGCGGGGCTGGAGCCCCATGCCCGTCCGCCACCACCGCCGCCCCTCCGGCACCCTCCTCGGCCTGCTCGGCGTGGGGTCGATCCTGTGCTGCCTACCGGTCGCCCTCGGCGTGCCGATCCGGCTTGCCTCGCACGAGGTCGCCCGGCGGGTCGGCGTCGTCCCGATGCTGGTGCTGCTCTTCGCGGCGCTCTGGGCCGGTGGCGTCGCGTACCGGCGGTGGCGGGAGTGGACGCACCGCCGCGTGCTGCGCTGGGGCGAGGGGGCCGGCTGGTCGCCGGTCATCGGACGGACGATCTGGCCGTGGACCTCCGGGCAGTTCCGGCCCGACCGGGTGCGCGTGGCGTACGCCCTCACCCGGGACCTCGGCGGGTACCCGGTGACCGTCGGCGAGGTCGCCTGGACGCACGACGGTCTGGCCGGCGCGGACCGGGTCGAGGGCAGGGGCCACTTCGCGATCCTGCGACTGCCGCGCCCCTACCCCACCACCGCCGTGCAGCGCCGCCGGACGATCGCCGCGGCCCGGGCGGGCGAGGACGAGTTCGTCCGCCGGTACCGGATCATCCTGCGCGACACGGACCTCGCCGACCGGCTCGTCGCCCCGGCGCTGCACGCCGCGCACGTGACCGGGCTGGTGCCACCCTGGACGGTCATCGGCGACGAGCTGTACACCGTGGTCACCGATCGCCGTCCGCTGACGCCGCGGCGGGTGGCGCAGCGGGTCGACGAACTGCTGCGGATCGCCGACCTGCTGGGACTGGGCGAGCGCGCCTGACGCCGCCGGCGCGCCCGTCCGGGCACATCGGATCGACACGGGCCTCTAGCGCCCGGGCCGGTCATGGCAATATCCTCCACCTCACGCGCGCACTTTGGAGTTCTCTTTCATCGCTGCCCTGGGCCACCCCCGGCCCGTCGAGGAGATGCCATGCACTTCGACCACCCTGAACTCGACCGTCGTACCCTGCTGCGGGCCGGCCTGGGCGCGGCGACCGTCGCGGTCGTCGGGTCCGAACTGGCCTTTCCGGTCGCCGCGCAGGCCGATCCCGGCGCGGACCTCGACTGGATCTACAGCTGCGACGAGTGGGGCGCCCGCCCGCCGGCCGACCCGCTGGTGATCAGCGCCATCCCCACCAACAAGATCATCGTGCACCACATGGCGTTCCCCAACGTCACGGACTACTCCGAGGCGCAGGCGATCAAGCTGGCCCGGGACTGCCAGAACCTGCACATGGACGGCAACGGCTGGTCCGACACCGGCCAGCACTTCACCATCAGCCGGGGCGGCTACGTGATGGAGGGGCGGCACGGCAGCCTCGAGCGGCTCCAGGCCGGCGACCGGCAGATGGTCTCGGCGCACTGCCCCGGCGAGAACGGCCGGTCGATCGGCATCGAGAACGAAGGCACCTACGTCACCGACACCCCGCCCGACGAGCTGCTCGACTCGCTGGTGAAGCTCTGCACCACCATCTGCCGCCAGTACGGCCTGCACGCCCACGACATCTTCGGCCACTGGGACTTCCGCACCACCCTCTGCCCGGGCGCGACCTTCTACCGGCTCTTCCCGGACGTGCGCCGCCGGGTGTTCACGAAGCTCGGCACCGACCTCGCCGACGTGCCGGCCCGCCGCTGGCCCGACCTGTGGCGCTTCGTCGGCTCCCCGTCCGTCCGGGTCGCGCAGTACCTGTTGGCGTACCGCGGCTACGCCGTCACGCCGAACAGCGCCTTCGACGCCGCCACCGTGGCCGCCGTGCAGGACTGGCAGGCCCGCAACGGCATCCCGGTCGACATCGACGCCACCATCACCGGCCCCACCTGGGAGACCCTGGCGCCGGAGCTGGAGAAGGACGCGACCG
Source organism: Micromonospora sp. 4G55 (assembly GCF_016803375.1). NCBI lineage: Bacteria > Bacillati > Actinomycetota > Actinomycetes > Micromonosporales > Micromonosporaceae > Micromonospora > Micromonospora sp. 4G55. The sequence goes on along the minus strand of NZ_JAEVHN010000101.1, from coordinate 8,018 downwards.
GCCTGCCAGTCGAGGCGGTGCAGTTCATCCTCAACTGGAAGGGCTACGCCGAGGTCACCGTCACCGGCGAGTACGACCACGCGACCAAGGAGGCCGTGAAGGACATCCAGCGGCTGCACGGGCTGCCGCGTACCGGCAAGGTCAGCACCAGCACGTGGTGCGCGCTGGTCGGCGGCATCGTCCGCCAGTCGTTCCGCCGGCACTGATCCGCCACGCACCGGTGGGGCGGGTGACGGCCCGACCCACCGGCGCGGAACGGCGGGCCGTGGGTCGTACGCCGGGCGGCGGCGGTCGCGGCCCGCGTTGGCGCCTTCACCACACGTGTTCGGCGTGTACGGACCGGCGGGGACGGGCGGCGGTGCGACGATGGCCCTTGTCGTCGACCTCAAGGAGGATGTCGTGGCATCCCAGCTCAACCCGTACCTCAACTTCGCCGGCAACGCCCGCGAGGCGATGGAGTTCTACCAGCAGGTCTTCGGTGGGGACCTGTCGCTGACCAGCTTCCGCGATTTCGGCACCGAGGACCCGGCGATCGCCGACCAGATCATGCACGGCATGCTCCGCACGTCCGCCGGCCACGTGCTGATGGCCTCGGACATGCCGCCCGGCATGGAGATCCGGCGCGGCAACGCCAACACGGTCAGCCTCAGCGGCGACGACGCCGACGAGCTGCGCCGCTGGTGGGAGCAGCTCTCCTCCGGCGGCGTGGTGAGCGTGCCGCTGGAGAAGCAGATGTGGGGCGACGAGTTCGGCCAGTGCGAGGACCGGTTCGGCACTCCGTGGATGGTCAACATCACCCAGGCGCAGGCCTGACCCGCAGCGCCGGGCCGAGGTAGCGCGCCCGCCGGGCTGTTTGGGCGGCGGCGGGACCGGGGAGTGTGGCGGGCATGAAGTGGGCCAGTCGAGCCGTACCCGTCGTCGCCGCCGCTCTCGCGGGCCTCGCCGCACGCGACGTCCTCCAGCGCGACCACGCGCTGCTGCGCAACTTCCCGGTCATCGGCCGGGCGCGCTACCTGCTGGAGTCGATCGGGCCGGAGCTGCGGCAGTACATCGTGGCCGGCAACAACGAGGAGCGGCCGTTCACCCGCGACCAGCGGCGCTGGATCTACGCCTCGGCCAAGCAGGAGAACAACTACTTCGGCTTCGGCACGGACAACGACATCGAGTACACCCCCGGCTACCCGATCATCAAGCACCGCACCTTCGGCCGGGCCGTGCCGCCGTCCTCACCCACGGCCGGGCACGACGTGCGGCTGCCGGCGGCGAAGGTGCTCGGCGGGGCGCAGGGCCGGCCCCGGGCGTTCCGCCCGGAGTCGATCGTCAACATCTCCGGGATGAGCTTCGGCTCGCTCTCCGGCAACGCGGTCACCGCGCTGAACAAGGGCGCGGCACTGGCCGGTTGCCTGCAGAACACCGGCGAGGGCGGGCTGTCGCCGTACCACCGCAACGGCGGCGACCTGGTGTTCCAGATCGGCACGGCGTACTTCGGCTGCCGCGACGAACGCGGCCGGTTCAGCCTCGACCGGCTCAAGGATCTGGTGGCCGGCGCCCCCGTCCGGGCGTTGGAGGTCAAGCTCAGCCAGGGCGCCAAGCCCAGCCTGGGCGGGCTGCTGCCCGGGGCGAAGGTGTCCGCCGAGATCGCCGCGACCCGGGGCATCCCGCAGGGGCGGGACTGCGTCAGCCCGTCCCGGCACGCCGAGTTCTCCGACTGCGACAGCCTGCTGGACTGGGTGGAGCTGCTCGCCGCCGAGACCGGCCTGCCGGTGGGCATCAAGTCCGCCGTCGGTGACCTCGGCTTCTGGGAGGAGCTGACCACGCTGATGCGCGACACCGGGCGCGGCGTGGACTTCGTGACCGTGGACGGCGGCGAGGGCGGCACCGGCGCCGCGCCGCTGATCTTCACCGACTCGGTGTCGCTGCCGTTCCAGCAGGGCTTCGCCCGCGTCTACCGCACCTTCGCCGAGAAGGACCTGCACGAGCGCACGGTCTTCGTCGGGGCCGGCAAGCTGGGCCTGCCGGACAACGCCGTCGTCGCGTTCGCGCTCGGCTGCGACATGGTCAACGTCGGCCGGGAGGCGATGCTGGCGATCGGCTGCATCCAGGCGCAGAAGTGCCACACCGACACCTGCCCGACCGGCGTCGCCACCCAGAACCCGTGGCTCGCCCGGGGCCTGGACCCCACCCTGAAGTCGGTCCGCGTCGCCAACTACCTGCGTACGCTGCGGCGGGACCTGGTGAAGGTGGCCGAGGCGTGCGGCGTCGAGCACCCCGGCCTGATCGACACCGACGCGGTGGAGATCCTGGACGGCCGGACCGCCTCCACCCCACTGCGCGAGGTGTACGGCTACCGGCCCGAATGGGGGCGGCCCTCGGCGGCCGACCGGGCGGAGATCGTCGCGTTGATGACCGGGGAGGCGCCGCAGGGCGGCAGCGCCCCGCCGTCGGCGACCGCGATGGGCTGACCCCTCACTCCTCGATCGCTCCGCCCACCGCCCGCAGGTGCTCGCGGAACGTCAGCGACGGGTCCTCCGCCCGCCGGGCCAGGTACGCGCCGAAGCCCACCTGCGCCCGCAACGGCACGCCGGCGCGGATCAGGTCGGCCTGCCGCCGCTCGGTGTCCCGGATCGACTCGGCCAGGTCGAACAGCTCCCCGACCCGCTCGGCCGGCACGAAGAGCACCCCGTCGTCGTCGCCGAGGACGACGTCGCCGGCGTCCACCGTCGGCTGCCCCACCTCGGCGGACGCCAGCGCGCCCGGCGGCCGGGCGTCGAGGCGCTGCGGGCCGGTGGGGATCGCCCCGAGGCTGAACACCGGCAGCCCGACCGCGCGGATGTCGGCGGTGTCCCGGTGCAGGCCCCAGACCACCACGCCGGCCAGGCCCGCGGCCTGCGCCTCCAGCACCACCAGGTCACCGACGCAGCTCTCGTCGGCGCGCCCGCCGTTGTCGACGACGAGCACGTCGCCGGGCGACGCCCGGTCGATCGCCTCGAGGAACACGTCGACGCTGCCGACGTGCCGGGCGGGCGTCACCCGGCCGGCGAGCCGCTCACCAGGCAGAACGGGTCGTACGGCGGCCGGCGCGCAGCGTACCGGCACCCCGGCGCGCAGGCAGGCGTCGGCGACGTGGGCGGTGGTCAGCGCCGCGAACCGCCGGCGCAGGTCTGGGGCATCGACGTTCATTCCCCGACCGTAGTGCGCCCGGCCCGGCCCGGTGGCCGGCCACTTCCGTACTCGTAGCCTGCTCCCGGCGACCCCGGGGTCAGCGGCGGAAGGTCCGGTCGAGCAGGTCGAACAGGGCCGCCCAGTGCCGCTCGGTGGCCCGCTCGTCGTACGTCGGGGTGTCGGCCATCGTGTAGCCGTGGTGCGCGCCGGGGTAGACCTCGGAGCGGTGCCGGACGCCCGCCGCCGCCAGGGCCTTCTCCAGCGTCTCGATCTGCTCCGCCGTCATCGACTGGTCGTTGTCGGCGTGCCCGAAGTACAGCTCGCCGGTGACCGCGCCGACGGCCAGGTGCGGGCTGTCCGCCGCGTCGGTGACGATCCGGCCGCCGTGGAAGCTGGCCGCGGCGGCGAGCCGGTCCGGGTGCGCCTCGATCGCGCGCAGCGCGGTCGTCCCACCCAGGCAGTAGCCGGTGACGGCGGCCGGGCCGGGCGTCACGCCGGGCTGGGCGGCCAGGAAGTCGAGGTAGGCGGCGGTGTCCCGGGCCACCACGTCCGGGGTCAGCGCCGTGATCAGCGGCATCAGCCGGCCGAAGAGCGCGCCGCGCTGCTCCGGGTCGCCGAGGCCGGTCAGGTCGACCAGGGGTGCCCGGCCGGCGCGGTGGAACAGGTTCGGCACCAGCACCACGTACCCCTCGGCGGCGATCCGCTGCGCCATCTCGGCCAGCCGGGGCCGCAGCCCGAACGCGTCCATGAAGAGCAGGACCGGCGGGAACGGGCCGTCGGCGTCCGGCCGGACCAGGTACGCGTCGGCGTCGCCGTCGCTGGTCGGAACGTCCACGGTCGTCGTGCGCACGGGCAGCCTGTTCGTCGTCATGCCCCGGACGCTACCCACGGCGGGGCGTCGGCACCGAAAACGGGTGGCCCGCCCCGCCCGACTCCGGCAGGATCCCGGACCGATGCTGATCCGACGTGAGACACCCGCCGACATCGCCGCCGTCCGCGCGGTGCACACCGCCGCGTTCGCCTCGGCGGACGCCCCGGACGCCGTACCTCTCGAGGCCCCGCTGGTCGACGCGCTGCGCGCCGACGACGGTTGGCTGCCCGCCCTCTCGCTGGTCGCCACAGACGCCGACGGGCAGGTCGTCGGGCACGTCGTCTGCACCCGGGGCACGGTGGCCGGCGCGCCGGTGGCGCTCGGCCTGGGTCCGCTCGGGGTGCTGCCCGCCTGGCAGCGCCGGGGCGTGGGGTCGGCGCTGATGCACGCGGTGCTCGGCGCGGCCGACGCGCTGGACGAGCCGCTGGTCGTGCTGCTCGGGCACCCGGAGTACTACCCGCGGTTCGGGTTCCGGCCGGCGGTCGACCTGGGCGTGACACCGCCCGGCCCGTGGGGTCCGCGGTACTTCATGGCCCGGCCGTTGAGCGCCTGGCGGCCCGACATCCAGGGCCCCTTCGCGTACGCGAAGCCCTTCGCCGACCTCTAGCGGCCTTTCCGCGCGCCCGCCGCTCGGGCATGCTGGGGTGATGGGAGAGGTGCTACCGATGCCCAGCTTCGGTGACCTGTTCACCGACACGCGGGGCGACGAGCGGACGATGCGGGTCAGCTACCACCCGGAACGCGGTGCCGTGGTGCTCTCACTGTGGAGCGGGCCCGTCTGCCGAGGCTCCTTCCGGCTCGCCGCCGACGACGTGGGCCGGCTGCGGGCCTGCTCACCGCCATCGACGGGGACGCCGCGCGCCCGGCCGCCGGGTCGGGCGGCGCGACGGCCACCGCCGGGGGCGAGGTCGCGGCGGAGGCCACCGAGGTCATCCAGACCGGCGACATCTCGGGTACGGCGCAGCGGGCGGCGCTGCCGATCCTGCCCGCGCCGCGGGTCGCCTAGAGCGTGCCCTGCCGATGTGTGGTCCGCCCCGCTGCTGATCCAGTCGCATCACGAATGCGAGGGAGACGGCGAGGGTGCCGATGAGCCCACCACCTGCAGAACGCGTTGGCGCAGCTCGTCCTGCGCCGAGGGCCAGGGATGGGAGAAGGCGGCGGCTTCCAGCGATCTGGGGAAGATCCGGCGGACGTCCGGATTTTCTTCACCATCCTCCGGAGCCTCGTAGGTGACGGGTGGCCCCAGATGCAAGGCGATCGGCATCCCCAGCCCGGAGAGCTGGTTGAGGTCAACACCAGCCGGTCCCTCGGCAACATCTGTGAGCCCCACCCACCGGCAGTTCACCCACGTGTAGACGGTGCGTACCTCGTCCACCGCGTCAGCCTCGGCCGGCGCCACCCCGAACACCGACGCCACGCACACCGGCCGGGCCCGGGTTCCCGCGTGACTTCAGTCCGAAAGGTCGGGTCGTGTTCGAGCACCTCCACGACCCGCGCACCGAACTGTTCGCGCAGCGGCCCAGGCGGCAGCTTCCGCCCGTCGGGCGCGGACATCCACCGGACGACGACGACGCCCGACGCCACGAGGACCAGCAGCGCCAGTGCCAGCACTCGCCATCGACGCATGGGCGAGCCTCCCTGTTCAGATCACGCGAGCCCCGGTGCGGTTGACGGGCGTGACGCTAGCCGACCGCGTGCGGTACCGGTGGCCCTGACCGCGCGATCAATTCAAGGACCCCTACATCAGCTGCCTGCCCAGCGAGAGACCGGCGTCGGTGTAGCCGTTCCGGCTGTAGAAGCGCACGGCATCAATGTTGCGGTGGTGGATGCCGGCGGACAGATAGGTGATTCCACGGTCGGTTGCCCATCGTTCGGCCGCCTCCAGCAGCGCTGTTCCCACCCGGAGCCCTCGCGAATCGGGCAGTACGACCGTGTGCACCTGCGCCGAAGGCTCGGGCCGCAGGATCTGATGTTCCGGCGGGTCGGAGTTCCGCAGGACCTCCACCATCCCGACCACCCGGCCAACGGCCTCGGCAACGAGAACGGCATCCCGCCTCGACTCGTCGGCCAACACCGCCGAGAAGTGTTCAACCACCGCCGCACGCTGTGGAACGCGGTAGGTATCAGGGTCGAGAGCCAGATGCGCCTCGGCGTTGGCCAGGCGCAGCTCCACCAGGAAGGGAACGTCTGCCAAGCTCGCCGGCCGAATCCGCACGTCTGCCTGCTGCACCCTGCGGAGCCTAAGCCACCATGATCGCCAGGACGGGGCCTGGCCCGGACAGGGGCGGCGTGCTCGACGTGCACTGACTAGCATCCCCGAAATGTCGATCACGCCCAGGACGGTCCGGCTGCTCATGCCGGTGGCGGCGGCGCTCTTCCTCGGCGTTGCCCTGGCCGTCCGAGCCGTCGACGACGGCGCGTTGCGGCAGTACTCCGGCACCGCCCTGTACGCGTCGATGGTGTGGGCGGGGGTGCTGTTCCTGTGGCCACGGATGGCGCCGGTGCCGGTCGGGGTGATCGCGGTGCTGTTCTGCTGGCTGGTGGAATGCGCGCAGCTGACCGGGGTGCCGGCGGAGTTGTCGGCGCGGAGTCTGGTCGCGCGGCTGGCGCTCGGGGTCCAGTTCGATCCGGTCGATCTGGTCTGGTACCCGATCGGGGTGATCCCGCTGGCCGCACTGCACCGACTGGTGGCCGGTGGCGTCCCGCTCACCCCTCGCGGGCAGCGGCGGCGGGAGCGCTCCGCTCACGCCGGTGGCATGCCTGACTGATCGCCTGCCGGGGACCGCACATCGGGTCGTCGGTCGCCGAGTCTCGGGGGCGCGGGTAAGGCTGGTCAGTCGGGGTACGGGCGGCCGGTCAGCCAGGCGCGGATGTCGTCGCCGTGCTCGTCGAGGGCGGGCGGTGGCAGGTCGTAGCGGGGTGGGGTGGCGGAGAAGCCGATCGGGTGCCGGACGCCGGGCACGCCGCCGGCCGCCACCACCGGGTCGAGCCCGAGCTCTTCGGCCAGCGCGACCCCGCCGTCGACGGTGGTGATCGGGGCGCACGGCACACCCGCCGCGGTCAGGTCGCGGAACCACTCGTCCCGGGTCCGCCGGGCCAACCGCGCCACCAGGATCGGGCGCAGGGCGTCCCGGTGCACGGTGCGGTCCTGGTTGCGCCCGAACCGGGGGTCGTCGGGCAGCTCGGGCAGGCCGAGCACCTGGCACAGCCGGCGGAACTGCCCGTCGTTGCCGGCGATGATGACGAGGTCGCCGTCGGCGGTGGGCAACGGCTCGTACGGGAACAGGCTCGGGTGGGCGTTGCCCATCCGGTACGGGGCCGCGCCGCCGGCGACGTACCCGCTGGTGTGGTTGACCAGACCGGACAGCGCCGAGGAGAGCAGGTTCACCTCGACGTGCTGGCCGACGCCGGTGCGGTCCCGGTGGTGCAGGGCGGCGAGGATGCCGACCGCCGCGTGCAGGCCGGCGATCACGTCGAACACGGCGACACCGGCCTTGTACGGCGGGCCGTCGGCGTCGCCGGTGAGGCTCATCAGGCCCGACGCCGCCTGGACCATGAGGTCGTAGCCGGGCAGGTGCGCTCCACCGTGGGCGCCGAAGCCGCTGACGGAGGCATAGACGATCCCTTCGTTGCCGGCCGCCACGCTGTCGTAGTCGAGGCCGAAGCGGCGCAGGCCGCCGGGGCGGAAGTTCTCGATCATGACATCGGCGCGGCGGGCGAGTTCCCGCGCGACGGCCAGGTCGTCGGGGTCGGCGAGGTCGAGCGCGATCGAGCGCTTGTTGCGGTTCACGCCGAGGTAGTAGGTGGAGACGCCCTCGCGCGCCGGCGGCGTCCAGGCCCGGGTGTCGTCCCCGCCGGGCCCCTCCACCTTGATCACCTCGGCGCCGAGGTCGGCCAGGAGCATGGTCGCGTACGGCCCGGCGAGGATGCGCGAGAAGTCCGCGACGAGGACGCCGTCGAGCGGTCCGGTCCGCTGCCTCCCCCA
>NZ_JAEVHN010000100.1:0-14714 GCF_016803375.1 Micromonospora sp. 4G55 | reverse complement strand
GACCGCCCCGACCCCGCCGCCGAGCACCACCGCGCCCGCCCCGTCGCCCACCACCCGTCCCGGCGACCAGGTCCCCGGCTGGCGGCTGGTCTGGTCGGACGAGTTCGACGGGGCCCTCGTCGACCGGTCGAAGTGGAACCTGCGCGACGACGAGGGACGCGACATCGACCGGGGCTGCAACGTGGACGACCCGGACAACACCTTCGTCGCCGGCGGCGTGCTGACCCTGCGCGCCCAGCGGGAGGTCGCGGTGTGCAGCTCGCAGACCCGCGAGTACACGCAGAGCTACCTGGACACCATCGGCCGGGCGTCGTTCCGGTACGGCCGGTTCGAGCTGCGCGCCCAGTCGCCCAACGGGCCCACCGACTCGAAGGGCCTGTGGCCGGCGTTCTGGCTGCGCCCGGACGACGGCGGCCGGGGCGAGCTCGACGTGGTGGAGCTGCCCGGTGGCGGCGAGTTCTACCAGGCCGCCACCCTGGGCATCTTCTACGACTACACCCCGGTCAAGCAGGACCAGCGGTACCCGTTCCCGACCGGCTACCCGGGCGACGGCTTCCACACCTACACCACCGAGTGGGAGCCGGACGCGATCCGCTGGTACGTCGACGGCCGGTTGGTCTGGCAACGCGACCGGGCGACCACGCCCTGGTTCGACGAGGTCTTCCACAAGCCGTACAACCTGCGGTTGAACTTCCAGGTGGGCGGCTGGCTGGGCGACCCGGACGCGGCGACCCGCTTCCCGGCCGACTTCCGGGTCGACCACGTCCGCGTCTGGCAGCGCTGACCGCGGCCACCGGCACCACGCCGCCCGGCGGGCTCGGAGCCCGTCGGGCGGTTCGTTGCCCCCGGGCCCTATCGTGTCCGCCAGCGCGGACCGGTGGCAGGTGCGGGCGGACGGGAGACGGCATGGCGGCGCACCGGGCGGACGATCCCCGGGAACGCTCCGACGGCATCGGCTGGGTGAGCCGGGCGATCTTCGGCGACCCCCGGTTGTGGCTGGACGTCTCCGCCGCCCCGCCCCCGCCCGGGCACCGCGTCGCCGCCCGCTACGCGGTCGTGCCGTCGGTGGCGCGGGCGAAGTTCCTGCTGCCGCTGGCCTCCCGGCGGGTCGGGGCCGCCTCGACGCTGGCGTACAACGCGCTGCGGCCACCCCGGGTACGGGCCAACCGGCTCGTCGTCGGCGTGCTGGCCGGGCTCGGCGCCACCGGGCTGGCCCGGATGCCGGTGCTGACGGTCGCCGTGCCGGACGGGGTCGAGGAGACCGAGCTGCTGCTGGCCGCGCACCTGGGCCGGCTGGCCGGTTGCCGGCTGCACGCGGCGATCGGCATCCGGCCGCCGGACCCGCACCACAAGCCGACCCTGCAACTATTCGACGATCGGGGCGCGGCCCACGGGTACGCGAAGATCGGCTGGAACGACGCGACCCGGGCGATGGTGGCGGCGGAGGCCGGCGCGCTGCGCGAGCTGCCCCGCGACGGTCGGCCTCCGCCTGCTCGGCGGCGTCGCGGCGCTCGGCCTCCTCCGCGTTCAGCTGCTCCACCTCGTCACGCTGCCCTTCCAGGTCCTCGCCCGGCGTCAGCCGGCCCTCCCGCAGGGCGCTGCCCGGGTCGTCGCCGGACGGCGCGCCCGTCTCCTTGCCGTCGCCGGGCGGCTGCGGCACCACACCGCGGTTCCGCTCGGCGTTGATGCGCTCCCCGTGCGCCACGCGCTGCGCCGACAGCTCCTCCGGCGTCTCCGCGCCCAGACCCGAAGGCCTGTCCACGCCGGTCATCCCGTCGATCGTCTTCGCGACCCGCTGCACGGAGTCCGGGTCACCACCCGCAGCCGGCACGTGGATCGGTTCGTCCTTCGCGTTCTTCGGCATCGCTGCCGCTCCTTTCGTCGCCTCGCGCGCTGGTTCAGGACCAGGGCGGGGTCTGGCTGTCGTCGTAGAGGAAATCGACGGTGTTGATCACGTTCGTGTTGGCGCTGAACGTGACCCGCACGAAGCGCCAGATCTGCGGCTGCTTGACGATCTTCGTGACGACGCTGGTGGTGGTGATCACGAACGTGGACGTGGAGTCCACGTTCGGGGTGGAGTAGTCCGCCCAGGTCGCGGGCGTCCACGCCTGGCCGTCCGCCGACACCTCGATCAGGTACGTGCACGTCGGCGTGGCGCCGGCCGCCGCGACGATCCGGATGGCCCCGCCCTTGTGGGAGGGGCCGCGCTCCGCGATGTGGGTCGACACGCCGTTGCCCGCCTGCGCGGAGGCGAGGTTGACCATCTCCGGGTTCCGTGCCGACGCACGGGCCTGCTGGGTGGCCATCAGAACGTCGGCGCGGCCAGGCCAGTGCCGCCGATCTTCTGCATGCCGTTGGCGTACCGGCGCATCGAGTACGCGAAGTAGCCGTACAGCACCAGCGTCACGGCCATGTTCTTCGCGCGCGGCTGCTCGGCGCGGATGAACGTCGGCGCGTTGGGGTCCTCCCAGAGGTGGATCTCTTCGGCGGCCACGATGTAGATCTCGTCCTGGTCGGTGGCGACGTTCGTCGGCACGTTCGCGTCGACGATGACCACCAGGCCGTTCGGCAGGATGCCGCGCGCACCCTTGCCGTACTCCTGCACGAGGTTCACGCCGGCGTTCTGCGTCGGCACGCCCGGCTGCGCCATCGCCGGCCAGGTGGAGATCATCTGCGAGTTGAGCCAGTGCCACCGGCGGGGGTGCATGACCGCGAAGCCGGGCGTCGCGAAGCCGAGGTACGCCGACTCCGCCGCCGACTGGGCCTGCCCGAACTTCGGGTACAGACCGGCGAAGGTGCCCGGCGCCGCCGTGTACGTGTTCAGCTGCGACACGGCCGACAGACCGGTCACCGCCTGGTTGATCAGGGTGAAGTCGATCCGCGACGCGTACCGGCGGAACAGGTCGTCCATCGTCACGTCTTCGATACCGGTGCCCCGGTCGATCGCCTGCCGCGACAGATCCTGGTAGCCGCCGGCCGTCTGGATGTTCTCCGTCAGCAACGTGTCGTCCATGCTGACGCCGGCCACCGGGTCGAACTCGGCGGCCTGCAGGTCCACTGACGATCCGGTGGTGATCTGCGAGATGTTGACGGTCATGCCGTCCGCCGGCAGGTCGTGCTTGTTGGCGATGTCCGCCAGGGGCCGCATCGCGGCGACCTTCGGCGCGTACAGCTCGGTGAGGTACTGCGGCACCACCAGACCGGTGAACGCGCCGGTGCCGGCGTCGCCGGCCGCGCGAGTCAGGTACTGGCCGCGCTCGACCCGCTCCTCCTGCATGTGCCGGAGCAGCCGCTGCTCCGCCTCCAGGTCGCGGCTGGTCCACTGCCGGACCACGTCGCGCAGGAACGCGCCGCCGTTGCGGCTGTTGCCGGGGTGGTAGGTGCGCTCCTCCTGGCCGACGCGCGCCACCCGGTCGTACTTCGGCTTCGCGCCGTTGGTCGTCACCGGGTCGGCGGACCGCTCGGCGAGGCCCATCTCGGCCTCGTCCTCGGCGTCCTTGGCCATCCGCGCGTTGGCCATCTTCGACGCGATACCGACCAGGTCCTGCTTGGCCTGGTTCCGCCGCGCGAACGCCGCCTTGACGTCGGCGTCCTCTTCGGGGGTGAGGTTGGCGCGACCGTCGTTGCGGGCCTTTGCCAGGATGGTCTTCACTTCGGCGATCGCGCGGTCGCGCTTCTTGGTCGCCTGCTCCTGCTCCACCTCAATGGACAGGATCAACTCATCGAGAGTCATCGTCCCGGGTCCTTACGTAGCAGCAGTGGATGCCTGCTCCGCAGCGCTGGTCTACGCGCTACCCCGGTCGAAGATGCCGGTGGTGCTTCGTCCAGCCGCCCCGGTCCGATATGCCGGCGTGCGTCCGCGTGAGCGTTCTAAGTGGTGCCGCCCAGGGCCGAAGTGCCTGGTCAGTCCTCGATCAACAGTGCTTCGATGTGCTGGATGCTACGCCCTTCGGACGTGTGTACGACAGGGGCGGCGTCGACCATGGCCGTCTCGACGTCCACCAGCGTCGTGCCGCTGAGGTCGGCGCGCTGCTCCAGCTGCCGCTTCGCGGCGCGGGCGATGCCGACCGGAGCGTTGGCCAGGTCGCGCATCAGCTCGCGCGACCGGGCGGCGATGTCGGTGTACGGGCTGGCGCCGTAGTTGACCGCGGAGACGTCACCGCGGTGGATGTCGAACTTCGTGATCGTGAAGACGGTGAAGTCGTCGTTCCACACGCCCTCATCGAGCATGAACGCGAACGACATCTGGTCGATGTTGCCGTCGTCGATCGCGGTCACCAGGTCGTGCACGTCGTGGCGCTTGGGGTTGACCCACGCGTGAACCGGCAGACCGATGTCGTCGATGCCGAGCTCCAGCGTCGGCTGGCCACCGTTCGGGCCCGGCCGGGTGCGGGCCATCGTCAGACCGCGGTGGTTGACGAGGAACGCCACGTCGGGGTCGCTGGCCAGCGTCTCCACGCCCGCCTTCGCGTCCACCTCTTCGTCGTACGGGCCGAAGTCGTCCCACATCTCGTAGCGCACGTTCCACACCGACGCGTGCCCGAACAGGTGGACCATGTCCTGGCCGTTGCGCTTCTCCGTGCTCGCGCGTAGCTGCGCCGGGAACGGCAGCAGCCGTGCCCGCCGTTCGTCAGGCAGCGTTCGCCGCGACACCCGCACGATCCCCCCGGCCTTCGCCGCTGCCGCCCGCTGCTCTCCGGCGGCCCGCCGCTCCGCGTCCGCCCCCCGCACCACCGTCCGCACGGGCTCCTCCCTCCGCTGTGTCCGCGCGCCACCGCGCGGCGTCGTCGACCGCCGTCGCGTCGGAGCCGGCGCCGCACTCCGGCCCGCGTACCGGAACTGGCCAAGATCGAAGGTGCGGCGCATCCGCTCATCGGTATCCGGGGCGGGCCGCTCGTGCACGCGGTCCGCCAGGCCCATGTCCACCGCTTCCGTGCCGAACATCCACGTCTCGGCCAGCATCAGCTCCCGCCACTCGGCCACGTCGCCGCCGGCCCGCAGCCGGTACATGTCGGCGACGTTGTCCGACTGGCGGTCCAAGAACGTCGCCATCTTGCGGTGGTCCTCGGGGTTGCCCTCTTCCAGCGCCGACGCGTCGTGGATCATCATCTGCGAGCCCGGCATCATCCAGACACCGCCGGTGTCGCGCACCTCATCGAGCGGATCGGCGGCCATCGCGATGACGGAGGCGGCGGACGCGGCGATGCCGTCGACGTACGTGCGTACCTTCGCCGGGTGGTGCAGCAGCGAGCTGTGGATCGCCAGCGCATCGAACACGCTGCCGCCGGGCGAGTTGATCCGCAGGTGAATCTCCGGGGCGGTGATCTCCTCCATGTCAGCGGCGAAGGCGTCGGCGCTGACCCCGAACGACCCGCCGATCTCCTGGTAGATCAGCACGGACGCCACGTCGCCGTCGACGTCGTCCGCCTCGTTGCGGATCTCGTACCAGGGCAGCTTCACCCTCGGCAGATCGGCCACGGACAGCTGCTCACGGCTGGCGAGGTCGACGAACCGGGCCGCGGTCCGCGCGACACGGCTCTCCAGCCTGCGGATGTGGATGCTCGGCCCCGTCATGAGGTGCCCTCCTTGGTGTCCGCTGCCCGCTGGTCGGACGCCTTGCCCGGCTCGCCGAACAGGTCGGTGAACTCCTGGATCTGCTGCGCGGTCAGCGGCGGGTTGTCGTCGAGCGCCCGCGCCTCCGTGGGGGTCATCGTCCGGTTCTTGATCTTCTCGGTGATGACCTTCGCGCGCTCCAGCGGGTCCATCCGCAGCAGCGCGTCGGTGTTGAGCTTCACGTACCGGGGTCGGCTCAGCAGCTTCGTGAGGTTCTTCTCGCGGCGAGCGACCGCCGGCCCCAGGTGCATGATCAGGAACTGGAGGTTCCGCTGGGTGATGTTCGCGTAGTTGATGTTGCTGCCGCCCTGCACGGCCACTTCGATCAGGTCAGCGGGCGCACCGAAGTACCGGGCGAAGTCGGCATGGTGAACCGGCGGCCTCGATGAACTCCATGCCGGCCTGCTCGGCCTGCATGAGGTTGTACTCCCAGTCGACGCCGTGCACGAACAGGTCGCCGTGCTGAAGGCTCGCCTTGTGGCGGTTCTTGATGATCCGCGCCTCTTTGGGCTCCAGCTTCTTCTGCGTGTTCCGCAGCCGACCGCGCGGAACCGCGCTGTTGCTGAACCACTGGCGGGCGAAGTCCTGCATGGTCAGGTTCTCCGACAGCGTCCACGCCGCGTACGCCACCGGCGACAGCCCCACCGGTGTGCCCGCTACCGGGAACTGCCGCTCGTGCCACACCTTGTCCGCGGTGTACTCGGTGCCGTCGATGCGGTACCGGGGCTGGCTCTCGCCCTTGCGGTGGATGACCGTGCACGCGCTGGTCGGCTGCAGGTCGATGCGCGCTGGCAGGTTGTTGCCGTACCGCTCGGTGATCAGCCCGACGCTGTTGCCGCACCGGTCCTGGTCGAACTGCGACGCCCACATCCAGTCCACGTAGTCCCAGTGCTCCCCGCCGGGCTCGACCAGCACCAGGGGCTTCGGCACCTCCACCCGCACCGTCGTACCGTTGAGGTTGACCTTGCGGTAGGTGTCGCACGGGAACGTCGACATGAGGTCAGCCCGCAGCCGCAGGCACGCCCACACCGCGGAGTTGCGCAGCGCGGTGTCGGGAGTGACCGACGACGGCGCGTAGCCCAGACCGCTCGGCGCGTTCCGTGCGGGGATCTGCGGCCCATCGACCGTGGACAGGCCAGCGCTGCGCCGCATCCACATGCTCATGACGCGTCGCCCTCGTCACCGGTCAGCGCGCGCTCCCGGCGGTCGCGCAGCACCGACCACAGCGCCGACACAGCCACGATGATCAGACCACCGACGATGAGGCACAGCCAGCCGACGCGGGGATACAGGCCAGCGGCGACACCACCCGCCACCAGCAGCAGACCCAGAACGTCCAACGCCATCGTCACACCCGCGTGCAGGCGCATCCGCGAACCTCTTAGCCGCCCAGCAAGGGGCACTCGGGGTCGTGTTCTATGCGCTCAGTGCCCGGTGCCGGACTCGCCCCGCACTCGGGGCACTCGCCGTCGTAGCCGGCGACGGAGTCCAACAGGTCGTAGTCGTCAGGTGCCGCTATCACGTAACCATGCAGGGCCAGTGTCACACCGTACAAGGGCGAGATCGACACCGCGTTGCCGAGCCGCGCCCACACGAACGTCCCGTACGTCGGCGACTCCAACTTCCGCGCGCCCGCCCACGCCCGATTCAGCTCCGGCTGGTTCAGATGCCGCACCCGCGTCGGCGGCACATCCCCGCCACCGTCTTCCGGCTTCGCCTCCTCCCCCGTCGCGTCGTACAGACGGCGGCACGCCTGCGACACCTCGACCGTGGACGGCGTCAGCAGCGGGACGCCGCGCTCGGCCAGCTTCGGCCGCAGCGACGCGATCGCCGGAGCCGCGCCACCGCGAGGGTCGATCACCACCGCACACACGTCGGTCTCGGGGTTGTCGACCATGTCCAGCAGCCGGCGCTCCGCCCAGTCCAGCCCGGTCGTGCCCTCGGGGATCAGCTGCCCCGGCTCGCACACCTCTACGTGCCAGTCGGCGTCGACCCGCCGGCCGGCGGCGGTGATGTACCCCTGCTGCCCCTCGGGGTCGGCGTCCAGGCACAGCGCCACCGACCCGGCCGCCGCCGAGTCGGGGTCTTCCAAGTCGGACCATGTCTCCTTGCGGATCACCCGCCATTGCTTCGTCGCCTCTGTCGGTTCCCACCCCAGGTACTCCGCGCAGAAGTCCACCAGGTTCCCCGCAGCGACCATCGCATCGAAGTCGTCACGTACCGCGCTCTCCGGAGTGGTACGGCCCAGACCCGGCATGCACGTCCACCACGTCTGCGGATCACCCGGATCGAGCCCCGGCGCGGCCGAGAAGTCGAAAAACGCCGTCCCCCGCGTGATCCCCGCCTGCACGCGGGCGCGGCCTACCTGCCGCTTCCGCTGGAGGTACGGCCAGGTGCCCGGCGCCGCCCGCGACAAACCCGGGATCATCGACGTCACCCACATCTGCCGCCACGGCCGGGTCATCGACGCCGGCCGCAACCCCAGCTCCGTGCGCGAGTCCGGCCGCGACCACGCCTCATCGATCACCGGCAGGTCGATCGTGTCACCGGTACCGCCGGTCTTCCCTGTCGTCGACGCCGGCGACCACCGCGACCCGTCACGCCACAGCATCGCCTCCGCGTTCAACCGCAGCCGAGGTGTGAACTGGCGGCGGTAGCTCGACTTCTCCAGCCGGGCCACGTGCACGTCACGCCACTTCTTGCGCGCGTCGTCCGCGGTCTGCGCGGTGTACACCACCGTCTGCGGTCCCGGCTCCGGCACCACCACGCCGAGTTCCCGACGAATCCACTCCGTCAGCGACGGGCCGAACCCCACGCACCGGTGCGTCATCACCGGCAGCAGCAGCTCAGTCTTCCCCGTCGTCTGCCGGGGGCCGATCACCACGACCTCGCTGTACGCCGGCAGCCCCGTCACCGGGTCCAGCTCCATCGCCACGTCCGCGATCAACCGCTGGTGCGGCATCAGCGGCTTCCGCAGCTTCGCCGCCACCGCCGCCAGCTGCGGACCGAGCGTCGGCCGCTCCGGACTGCGCGGCGTCCCAAACAGGGGCGGGCAGGTCAGCGCCTCCATCATCGCCGTCATCGCCCACCTCCACCATCGCCGTGAGCGTCTGCCGCAACTCCTGGTTGAGGCGGGACAGCTTGGTCAGGTCGTTGCCCTGGTACTGGTCGAACGCGCGGGCCAGCTTGCGGGCCATCAGCGCCAGGGGTGCGCGCACCCCGACGTCGAGCTTGCCGATCTGCTCCAGCGCGGTCTTCACCGACTGCTCGACGGCTCCCACCGGCGCATCGCCTGCGGTGCCGGCATCTGGCGCCATCTCGGCGACCTCGCGCTCCAGCTCGGCGTCATCCACCGGCTCGACGCTCACGCCCGGCCGCCGATCCGCATCCGCTGCACGGCCTGCCGGGTGCTGGCCTCGAGGGCGTGGTGATCGATCACCAGGATGTGGCCCTCGGGGCACTCCGCCGAGTCGTGCACGTCGTACATGCCGCCGACGCCGTAGCGGTCGGCCATGGCCCGCACCTGCTCGCCCATGCCGGGCGGGCACATCACGGTCCGGCGAGCATCCTCGATCGTCTGCATCCAGAACCGCAGGTCGTCCAGCGGGGTGCTCATGCCGCCGCCAACCCATCGAGCAGCGCCACCGTCGCCCGGTCACGCTCGTACAGCCGATCCTTCGCCGACCCGTAGCCGTGCCCGAACGGCAGCGCCCACGCGGCGAACGCCTCCGCGAACGCCTCCATGCCGCCCGACAGCAGCGCGTAGTCCGTCACCGGCAGCGGCTGCGGCTCCAAGTCCAGCGCAGCGTGGAGCACGTGCCCCAGCTCGTGCATCACCGTCGCGATCGTCGGCACCTCCGGCAGCACCAGCGTCACCGCGCGCCGCGCGCGCGGCAGGTGCTCCTGATGCATCTCGTACGCCACATGGCACGTCGACCGGTACGAGCGGCCGAACGACGCGTCGACGTACCGGTGCAAGCCGGCGGCGACCGGGTCCGCGCCGGCCAGCACCTCGCAGCGCAGCAGCTCGACGATCCGCGGCGGCAGCAGCTCCAGCGTCGGCGCCAGGGGCTCGACGTGCCGGTGCTGCCGTATCCGGTTCATGGCCGCGGCTCGGGATCGAGCACCTCGACGCCGGTCAGCTGGCACGGACTCATGTCCTCCGGCCCGTACCGGCCGTCACCCGACGATCGGCGGAACACCCGCCACGGCAGCGTCTGGCAGCGGAACCACACCGCCACCACCGTGCCGGCGTCGTCCACCTCCACGTCGAGCCACGTCGAGCCGTGGATCGTGCCGCCGTCGCCGTAGAAGCGTCCCGGCGCGGCGAGCGCCTGCTTCATGTCCCACGTGTCGCCGCCCACCGGCGACGCCGCACACGGTCCCTCGTGGCCGTAGCCGCGAGAGCACGTCCACCCTTCGGGCGCGCGGTCGCACGGCGGTGTCGCGGTTGGCCGCGCGGGCGCACCGGCGCGCAGCGCATCGGTGGTGCGTCGCATCTCGCCCTGGACGGCGGGCTCCAGGAACGGCTGCCGCTCGCTGCGGCGCCGCCCGTTTCGCCTGCTCAGGGGCCAGATCACGGGATGCACGGTAGCTCACTCCCCCGGGTCTTCGGCAAGGGCCTGGCGGTACTCGATCCACTCGGCATGCGCCGCGTCCCACGCCTGCGCCGTCCACTCGTCCGGGCCGGCGTACCCGTCCACCGTGACGATCTTCGCCACCTCCAGCGCGTCCAGGTCCGACAGTTCCCACCGCTCCCGGGCGACCTTCGTCGCGTCGTTCAGGCGGCGGGCCTTCGTCTCCAGATCGATCGGACCGGACGGCACGCGTGCACGCCCCGCCGTGGACGACGCGGTGTTGTCACTGCGCGCGGGTGCGCTCGCGCCGGAGTTGCGCGAGCGCGCAGTAGCGCGCGTTTGTTCCTGATCTTTTTCCTGATCTTTTCTCCGCGCATGGGTGCCCCGTCGTTCCCCCCTTCCCATGCCCCCCCGTAGATCGCTCCCACGCCCCTGCGTCGGTGCCCCGGCGGCATCCACGCCCCTGCGTCCACGCCCCTGCGTCGGTGCCCCGCCGCGCGTGGACGCCCCTGCGTCGGCGCCCCGTCGTGCATACGCGAGGTCGTAGACGATCGGCCGCCGATCCGCGCGGATGCGCGCCGCCAACGACTGGTCGCCGAGACGGATCAGCTCCAGCTCCAGCAGACGCGCGAGATCCCGCCGCACCTGCGAGACGGACTTGCGCGCGATCTTCGCCAGCTCCTGGCGGCCCGGGAACGCCCCCCGGCCGTCCTCATCGACGAACCGCGCCAGCGCCATCAGCGTGGGAAACACCGACACGTCGTCAGGCGGAATCTCCGCCTCATCCATTACCCACAGTAAGGCTGTCAGGTTGATCCACCGGGCGGGGCTTGACATGATCGAATACCACCCTCTCGATCTTGCATTTGCGCTGGTCAGAGCGATATCTCGATGGGAGAGAGAAAAGCCGGAAGCAGCGGCGTGCTTCCGGCCCTCCCTTGATCAAAAAACCGGTCACTGTGCGTCATGTTGATCGTGGCGCGTGTGTGACGGCGTGGGGGGTGTGTGGGGGTGGTGCTGTCATGCCGTGAGGAGGTACGCGCCTGTGACGATGGCGGCGGTGACGGCGAGGCTGACGGACCAGATGGCGAGGGGGACGCGCCACGATCCGAACTGGCGGGCCATGGCGACGCCGGTGCCGCCGATGATGGCGAGCGTGGGAAGGGCGAGCAGTAGTGCGCCGATCATCTGTTGGGTGGTCACCATCGCCGGCTCCTGGGTGAGGGGTGGTGGTTGCGGGTGCCGTCGCCTCGGCTCTGGTTGCAGAGGCGGTGGCAGACGGGGCAGCGGTTGGGTGGGAGGTCGGGGCCCATGGTGCCGTGTGCGGGGCGGAGGTTGGTGCGGGCGTTGAAGCCGGGGAGCAGCTTGCCGTCTGGTCCGCGGGGCCAGTGTTTGTGGCTGATGATGTGGTCGGTGGTGGTGGCGCCGTGGTGGCCGCAGATGCCGCAGATGTCGCCGCCGGGTTCGGCGAGCATGGCGGCTTTGTTGGTGCGGTAGGTGCGGTGGCCGGTGGAGCGGCCGGGCCGGCGGGGGCCGCTCATGGGTCGCCCGCCGATGATTCCTTGACGCGTACCGTGGTGCGCGGCAGACCGCCGTGGTGGACCATGTGGGTGGCGAGCCAGTCCGCATCGTCGCGGCTGTCACAGGCCACCTCGACGACGCCGCCGATGACGCACGGCGGCGTCGTCTCGTGGAGGCGGCCCGTGCCGTCCATCCGGATGCGGAACAGCATCCACCAGTCGATGCCCTGGCGGCTGGCTTCCACCTTGCCCTCGTTGACCTCTACGACGTAGGTCGTCATGCCCGCACCCAGTCCAGGGGCTCGTGCCGGCATGCGTCGTGCGCTGGTCCCAGCAGGGGGTCAGCGTTGGTCAGGCAGTGGTGGTGGAACTCGGCGCCGTGGGGTCCGCAGAGCAGCAGCGTCCGGCCGGGTGTGAGCCAGTCGCCCTGCCAGCGGATGACGGTGCGCAGCTCGTACCGGTCGCGGGCGGGTGCGCCGCAGCCGGCGGTGTGCTCGCATCGGGGGGCGAGGTCGCGCAGGAGGTTGCGCTCGACGTCGCGCCAGCTTGCCACGTACGCGTCAAGCCAGATGGGGCGGCGCTCGACCAGGTCTGCGGTGACCTCTCGCATCCAGCAGCGGTCGCCGGTGACCAGTGTGAGCCGGTAGGAGAGGGGGCTCTCGCGCCACAGCGCGATGAGGTACGGCCCGGGGGTGGGGGTGGCGCAGTTGGGGCAGAGGTTGACCGGTTCGTCGGGGGGCACGGTGAAGTCGGGTGCGCCGCGTACGGGGTCGATGGTGGGCACGGTGGCGCGCCGCCGACCGCGGTCGGGGGTGTCGATGTGGCCGCAGTGGTGGCAGCGGCGCATCCAGGGCACGGCGCTGTCGTAGGTGGCGAGGCGGTAGCCCTGGCGGAACAGGATCTCCAGGGGCTGCTGGCCGTGGTCCTCGGGCTGTCCTGCTGCTGGTGGCTGTGTGCCGGGGTATGGCGGTGGTGTGGGTGTGGGGTCGCCGCGTTGCTGGCTGATCCACCGGTCCTGGCAGCGTTCGGTGGCGTAGTAGGCGGAGGGGCTGCGGTGGGTGATCCGCGCGCCGCAGCCGCATGCGCAGCGGCCGTCGATGGCGGCGTCGATCTGGTCCACGATGTCGTGCATGGTCAGCTTCCCTTGGGCTTGCGGAGTCCGCGGCGGCCGCGCTCGGTCGGTGACGGGGACGCCCTTGCAGGAGTGGATGACGGGCCAGACGTACTTGCCGCACGTCTCGCATTCGGTGCGCCCGTCGCCGGGGTCGGTGTGGGGGTGGTCTGCGTGCATGGTCAGCTCACCCCTGGCAGGTTGATCGTCTCGATGGGCCGGTAGACGACGTCGTCCGGCCAGGGCTCGCCGTCGTCACCGAAGTGGCAGTCGCAGTCCGGGTCGTCGCAGTCGTCCGGTGGGCAGTCACACAGGTAGGAGCCGGCGGCAGCGCCGCAGTCGCAGCGGGGGCAGTCGCAGGAGCCGATGCCGTCGCCCTGGCCGCGGTAGTAGTCGGGCAGCCCGCACACGTCGCAGGTCATGGCACGGTCCGGCCGCTGACTCGGACGCCCAGCATGGGCTGGCCGCCCATGAGCCGGTACCGGTCGGGGTGTGCGCGGGCGGCGGCCTGAGCCATGATCGCGTGCTGGATGGCGTGGATGTGCTGGCCCAGCTCGGCGAGGTCACCGGCGCGGGCGGGGCCGTCGCCGGCTATGGCGCACAGGGTGTTCCACAGCTGGGCGGTGAGGTCCATCGCCTGGTGTTCGGTGTCGGTCAGCATCGGTCAGCCCCCGTCGCGGCGGCGGATCGGAGGTCGACGGGTTGGGTAGGGCCGTGCTCCGGCACCAGCTCGCCCGGGGTGTCGCTGGGGCCGGCGGGCTTCCAGGTGCTGGCCGCTTGTCGTGCGGCGTCTTCGGCTACCAGCAGCGGCCAGCCCTTGCGCTGCCGGTAGGCGTTGATCCGCGTCATGTCGTCGTCGTGGAGGCGGTAGGTCACCGGTAGGTCGTCGGCGAGCGGGTGTCCGGCCTCGCACGTGCGGGGCATCATGCCGAGCCCCTGGCCGAGGGTGCGCATGGACAGCTTGTTGATGCGCAGCTGCTTGACCATGACGCCGGTGGCGGTGGCGCCGCAGTCGCAGGTGTAGGTGAGGATGAGGGAGACGAGCACCGGTCAGCCCCCCGTCTGCCGGGCTCGCATCCGGTCGGCCAGCTCGTGCAGCCGGTCGGCAAGCACATCGAGGTGGTGCGGGTCGGTGATGTCAAGCCCAGCGACCTGCACGACGCCGCCGAGGTCGAGCACGGTCATCGCGCGGTTGTTGGTGCCGACCAGCAGTGTGTGGCCCTGCGGGTCACTCGGGTAGACGCCCGGGGCCAGGCGGCTCTCGCTGGTGGTGAACGAGTTGTCGCCGAGCTGCGCGGCAAGCAGTTCAGGGCATGTCGTCATCGTGGCTCCTCAGCGTGCGCGCAGCGGCAGAGCTCCGCCGGGCACTTGCATGTCGCGGCGGGGACGGGTTCGTACGGGCCGAACATGCCGCGCCGCCGGTGGGTGGCGAGGTGCTGCACGGGGGCGTTGGGGTTGCGTTGGAAGGTGGCGTGAATGTTCTGCGCGAGCGCCAGCACGAACTCCGGCACCTCGTGCAGGTACGCGTTGACCAGTACGCCTTCGCGGCTGGCGCTGATGGCTGGCCGGGCGGTCAGGAGCTGGTCAAGGGGCATGTCGGGGCGGTACCAGCGGACGACGGCGCCGTCCATGATGGTGTGGGTGACGGTGACGATCACGGTTCCGTCCTTCGCGGTGTGAGCGGTGTGAACTCGATGACGTCGATGCCGGCGGCCGTGGCGACCCGCACCAGCTGCTCGGCGGGCCGGTCGCCGGGCACGATGAACGCCAGACACAGATCCGCCCCGGCCGCGACCATCTCTTCGTTGCGGTAGTAGCCGGCCATGGGGCAGATGGTGTGGCCGCGGGGGGTCGTCGCGGCGGTGGGGCCGGCGGGGGCAGGTGGGCCGGCAG
>NZ_JAEVHN010000099.1:0-14743 GCF_016803375.1 Micromonospora sp. 4G55 | reverse complement strand
TCGGAGAGCAGGGCGTCGACGGCCTCGGTGAGCCCGTCCGGGTCCTGCGGGGCGAAGGTCATCCCGGTGACGCCCGGCTCCACGATCTCGGCGAGCCCGGGCCCGGCGGGCGAGCAGCTGGGCCCGCTCGCGGTCGGAGAGCAGGGCGTCGACGGCCTCGGTGAGCCCGTCCGGGTCCTGCGGGGCGAAGGTCATCCCGGTGACGCCCGGCTCCACGATCTCGGCGAGCCCGCCGGTACGGGCCACCGCGAGGGGCGCGCCCGCCGCGGCGCCCTCCAGGGCCACCATGCCGAACGGCTCGTAGATGCTCGGCACCGCGAAGCAGTCCGAGGCGGCCATCACGGCCGGCAGGTCGGTGCCGCCGAGGAAGCCCGGCATGCTCACCGTGCCACCCAGCCCGAGCCGGTGCACCTCGGCCTCCAGCGCGGCCTTGTACGGGCCGTCGCCGACGATCACCGCGCGCAGCCCGGGGTGCCGCTCGCGTAGCCGGGGCAGCCCGGCGAGCAGGTGCTGCACGCCCTTCTCGTAGACCAGCCGGCCGGCGAAGGTGACCAGCGGGCCGTCCCCGGCGAACCGGGCCCGGGCCGCGGCGACCGCCGCCACCGGCACCCGCCAACGGTGGGGTTCGACGCCGTTGGGCACCACGTCCACCCGGCCGGCGGGCACCCCGAACAGCGCGCCCACCTCGTCGCGCATGTACCCCGAGCAGACGATGACCCGGCCGGACTCGCCGGCCAGCCAGTGCTCGACCCCGTGGATGGTGCGGTTCATCTCCTCGGGCAGCCAGCCCTGGTGCCGGCCGGCCTCGGTGGCGTGGATGGTGCTGACCAGCGGGACGTCCAGGTGCTCGCGCAGGGTCATCGCGGTGTGCGCGACGAGCCAGTCGTGGGCGTGGATCACGTCGTACGAGCCGGACTCGGTGGCGCGCAGCGCGGCCCGGGTCAGGGTGTGGTTGAAGGCCATCGTCCAGGCCAGCAGGGAGCCGGTGGCCAGCGGGAAGGTCACCGGGTCCTCGGCGGCGCGGACGATCCGCACGCCGTCGGCGTACTCCTCCAGGGGTGCGCCCTCGGCGTGCCGGGTGACGACGGTGACCTCGTGCCCGGCGGCGGCCAGGGCCACCGACAGCGCGTGCACGTGCCGGCCCAGGCCACCGACCAGCACCGGCGGGTACTCCCAGGAGAGCATCAGGATGCGGCGGGTGCGCGGGGCCACCCCGGCGCCGGTGCCCTGCGGCGGGATCTGCGGGCGGTAGGTGGGGGAGGGCCGGCAGGTCCGGTCCGGTGCGGTCACGGGCTGCTCGCCGACCCGCGGGGTGGTCACATCAATCTCCGTCCATGCACGAAAGGTCGCGCCGGCAACGGTGGCGGCGGAAAGAAGGTGGTGGGGTGGCCGAGGGCCGAGCGAAGGCGCCGCGCGGGCGCGTCCGCATCAAGCAAAGGGCATGACGCGGTCCCGCGCATCTCGAAAAGGCCTATCGTGACGGAGGACACCCAAAGGTCCGCATCGGCATCAGGTGGGTGGATATCGGGTGCCCACCGAACGGGTGGGTTGGCCGGCGGCGGGGTGGGGCATTAGCGGCGTGCGCACCCGGTGGCCCGTCCGTCCGGTGCGCTCATGATCATGGGCCGAAGGAGCGACATGCAGGTCTGGCCGGGCGAGCGCTACCCCCTCGGGGCGACCTACGACGGGATGGGCACCAACTTCGCGATCTTCTCCGAGGTGGCCGAGAAGATCGAGCTCTGCCTCTTCGACGAGTGGGACACCGGCGCCGAGCGGCGGGTGGAGCTGCGCGAGGTGGACGCGTACGTCTGGCACGCGTACCTCCCCGGCGTGGAGCCGGGCCAGCGGTACGGCTACCGGGTGCACGGCCCGTACGACCCGGCCAACGGCGTGCGCTGCAACCCGCACAAGCTGCTGCTCGACCCGTACGCCAAGGCGGTCGACGGGGAGATCTCCTGGGACCCGGCGGTCTACGACTACGAACTGGGTAACCCGGAGGAGATGTCAACCACCGACTCGGCGCCGTTCATGCCCAAGTCGGTGGTGGTGAACCCGTACTTCGACTGGGGCAACGACCGACCGCCGCGCACCCCGTACCACCACTCGGTGATCTACGAGGCACACGTGCGCGGACTGACCATGCGCCACCCCGGTATCCCGGACGAGCTGCGCGGCACGTACGCGGCGATCGCCTCGCCCGTCATGATCGACTACTTCAAGCGGCTCGGCATCACCGCCGTCGAGCTGATGCCGGTGCACGAGTTCGTGCACGACCACCGCCTGGTCGACCTGGGGCTGCGCAACTACTGGGGCTACAACACCATCGGCTTCTTCGCCCCGCACCACGGATACTCCGCGCTCGGCCGGCTCGGCCAGCAGGTCCAGGAGTTCCGGGGCATGGTCAAGGCGCTGCACGCCGCCGGCATCGAGGTCATCCTCGACGTGGTCTACAACCACACCGCCGAGGGCAACCACCTCGGCCCGACGCTGAGCTTCAAGGGCGTCGACAACGCCAGCTACTACCGGCTCTCGGAAGAGGACCGCCGGTACTTCGTCGACTACACCGGCACCGGCAACAGCCTCAACGTGCGCAGCCCCCACTCGCTCCAGCTGATCATGGATTCGCTGCGCTACTGGGTGACCGAGATGCACGTCGACGGCTTCCGCTTCGACCTCGCCGCCACCCTGGCCCGCGAGTTCTACGAGGTCGACCGGCTCTCCACCTTCTTCGAGGTGGTCCAGCAGGACCCGGTGGTCAGCCAGGTCAAGCTGATCGCCGAACCGTGGGACGTCGGCCCCGGCGGCTACCAGGTCGGCAACTTCCCGCCGCAGTGGACCGAGTGGAACGGCAAGTACCGGGACACCGTGCGGGACTTCTGGCGCGGCGAGCCGGCCACCCTCGCCGAGTTCGCCTCCCGCATCTCCGGCTCCGCCGACCTCTACCAGGACGACGGGCGGCGCCCGTTCCACAGCATCAACTTCGTCACCTGCCACGACGGGTTCACCCTCAACGACCTGGTCTCCTACAACGACAAGCACAACGAGGCCAACGGCGAGGAGAACCGCGACGGCGAGAGCCACAACCGGTCCTGGAACTGCGGCGTCGAGGGGGAGACCGACGACCCGGCAGTGCTGGCCCTGCGCACCCGGCAGCGGCGCAACTTCCTCGCCACCCTGGTCCTCTCCCAGGGCGTGCCGATGATCGGCCACGGCGACGAGCTGGGCCGCACCCAGCGCGGCAACAACAACGCCTACTGCCAGGACAGCGAACTCGCCTGGATCGACTGGGAGCACGCCGACGAGGAGCTGCTGGCCTTCGTGCAGCGGCTCACCGACTTCCGGGCCCGGCACCAGGTGTTCCGCCGCCGGCGGTTCTTCACCGGCCTGCCGGTCGGCGGGCGCGCCGCCGGCTCGGGCCTGCCCGACCTGGCCTGGTACACCCCGGACGGCCGGGAGATGGCCGGCGAGGACTGGGGCAACGACTTCGGCCGCTCGGTGGCGCTCTTCGTCAACGGCGACGGCATCCGCGAGCGCGGCCAGTACGGCCAGCGCCACCAGGACACCTCCTTCCTGCTCTGCTTCAACGCCCACGACGCCCCGCTGGACTTCACGCTGCCGGGGGAGGAGTTCGGGCAGCGGTGGGAGTTGGTGATCAGCACCGCGGAACCGGAACCGGAGAAGACCACGATCGTCGAGGCGGGCGGCGCGATCTGCGTGCCGGACCGCTCCCTGGTGGTCCTGGAGAGGACGGTCTGACCATGCCCGACACCCCTCGACCCGACCCGACGGCGGCACCGACGACGCGGGTGGGGTCGACCTACCGCGTCCAGGTGCGGCCCGGCTTCGACCTCGACGCCACCGCCGGCCTGGCCGGCTACCTCGCCGACCTCGGCGTCACCCACCTCTACAGCGCGCCCCTGCTGACCGCCACCCCCGGCTCCGCGCACGGCTACCGACGTGGTCGACCACCGGGCGGTCAACCCGGAACTCGGCGGCGAGGCCGGCCGGCGGCGGCTGGTCCGGGCGCTGCGCGCGGCCGGGCTCGGCCTGGTCGTCGACATCGTCCCCAACCACGCCGGGGTGGCCCAGCCGGCCGCCAACCCGGCCTGGTGGGACGTGCTGCGCCGGGGCCGGTCCTCGGCCTACGCGGACTGGTTCGACATCGACTGGGACCGGGGCCGGCTGCTGCTGCCGGTGCTCGCCGACACCCCCGACGCCCTCGACGACCTCAAGATCGTCGACGGGGAGCTGCGCTACCACGAGCACCGCTTCCCGATCGCCGACGGCACCGCCGCGGGCGGTCCGCGCGAGGTGCACGACCGGCAGCACTACGAGCTGGTCTCCTGGCGGCGTGGGGACAGCGAGCTGACGTACCGCCGGTTCTTCGCCGTCTCGGACCTGGCCGGACTGCGGGTGGAGGACCCGGCGGTCTTCGACGCCACCCACGCGGAGGTGCTGCGGTGGGCGGCGGCCGGGGAGCTGGACGGCATCCGGGTCGACCACCCGGACGGCCTGCGCGACCCCGCCGGCTACCTGGCCCGGCTGCGCGCCGCCGCCCCCGGCGCGTGGCTGGTGGTGGAGAAGATCCTGGAGTACGGCGAGGAGCTGCCCGACTGGCCCGTCGACGGGACCACCGGCTACGAGGCCCTCGCGGCGGTCTGCGGGCTCTTCGTCGACCCGCGCGCCGAGGGCGACTTCACCGCCCTGGACGCCCGGCTGAACGGCCGGCACACCTCCTGGCAGGACCTGACCCACGACACCAAGCTGGCCGCCGCCACCCGGCTGCTCGCCGCCGAGCTGACCCGGCTGGCCGCCCTCGCCCCGGAACTGGACCCGCGGGCCGCCCGGGAGGCCCTGGCCGAGCTGGCCGCCTGCTTCCCGGTCTACCGCGGCTACCCGCCCGAGGGCGCCCGGCACCTGGCCGTCGCCCGCGCGGAGGCGGGACGCCGCCGCCCCGACCTGACCGCCACCCTGGACGCGGTCACCGCCCACCTGCGCGACCCGGAGCACGAGCTGGCGAAGCGGTTCCCGCAACTGTCCGGCGCGGTGATGGCCAAGGGGGTGGAGGACACCGCCTACTACCGGTGGAGCCGGTTCGTGGCGCTCAACGAGGTCGGCGGCTCGCCGGCGCACTTCGGCGTGCCGCCGGCGGAGTTCCACCGCGCCGCCGCCGCCCGGCAGGTCCGCTGGCCGGCCGGCATGACCACGCTCTCCACCCACGACACCAAGCGCGGCGAGGACGTCCGGGCCCGCCTCGCGGTGCTGTCCGAGCTGCCCGAGCACTGGGCCGAGCGGGTCGAGGACTGGATGGCCCGCGCGCCCCTGTCCGACCCGGCCTTCGCCCACCTGCTCTGGCAGACCGCCGTCGGCGCCTGGCCCGTCGAGCGCGAGCGGCTGCACGCGTACGTGGAGAAGGCCGCCCGGGAGGCGTCGGTCGCCACCAGCTGGGCCGACCCCGACCTGGCCTTCGAGCGCGACCTGCACGCCCTGGTCGACCGGATGTACGACGACCCGGCGCTGCGCGCCGAGATCACCTCCTTCGCCGACGAGATCACCCCGGCCGGCTGGTCCAACTCCCTGGGGCAGAAGCTGGTGCAACTCGCCATGCCCGGCGTGCCGGACACGTACCAGGGCACCGAGCTGTGGGAGAACAGCCTGGTCGACCCGGACAACCGCCGCCCGGTCGACTTCGCCGTACGCCGGGAGCTGCTGGCCCGGCTCGACGGCGGCCGGCGGCCGGCGGTCGCCGCCGACGGCGCGGCGAGCTCGCTGGTGGTCTCCCGGACCCTGCGGCTGCGCCGCGACCACCCGGAGCTGTTCACCAGCTACCGGCCGGTCGCCGCACCCGGGCCGGCGGGTGCGCACGCGGTCGCCTTCGACCGGGGCGGCGCGGTCGCGGTGGCCACCCGCCTCCCGCTGGGGCTGGCCCGCTCGGGCGGCTGGCGGGGGACCACCCTTTCGATTTCCGGCAACAGTGTTACGGACGTGTTCACCGGTCGGGTCTACAGTGGGTCTGAGCTGCTCCTGGATGATCTGCTGAGCACCTATCCCGTCGCCCTGCTGGCTCCCACCGACTCCGTGGAGGCTGCCGCATGACCGAGTTCACGGTGTGGGCTCCCGAGGCCGCGCGGGTCCGGCTGCGCCTGCCCGGCGTGGCCGACCACGACATGCGCTCCGGCCCCGACGGCTGGTGGCGTTTCGAGGTTCCCGACGCCGGGCCGGGCACCGACTACGCGTTCCTGCTCGACGACGGCGAGCGGGCCCTGCCCGATCCCCGCTCGGCCTGGCAGCCCGCCGGCGTGCACGGGCCCAGCCGGCTCTACGACCACACCGCCTTCCGCTGGACCGACCAGGACTGGACCGGCCGTCAGCTACCGGGCAGCGTCCTGTACGAGCTGCACGTCGGCACCTTCACCCCCGAGGGCACCTTCGACGCGGCGATCGGCCGGCTGGACCACCTGGTCGACCTCGGCGTCGACATGATCGAGCTGCTGCCGGTCAACGCCTTCAACGGCGAGTACAACTGGGGCTACGACGGGGTCTGCTGGTACGCCCCGCACCAGCCCTACGGCGGCCCGGACGGGCTGAAACGGCTGGTCGACGCCGCCCACGCCAGGGGTCTGGGGGTGATCCTCGACGTCGTCTACAACCATTTCGGGCCCTCCGGGGCCTACGCGCCGATGTTCGCGCCGTACCTCACCGAGCAGAGCAACACCTGGGGTCGCACCGTCAACCTTGACGGCCCGCACTCCGACGGGGTGCGCCGCTACATCGTCGACAGCGTGCTGATGTGGCTGCGTGACTACCACGTCGACGGGCTGCGGCTGGACGCCGTGCACGCCATGCCCGATTCCCGGGCCACCCACTTCCTGGAGCAGGTGGCCACCGAGGTGGAGGCGCTCTCGACCCACCTGGGCCGGCCGCTGTCGCTGATCGCCGAGTCCGATCTCAACGACCCGAAGCTGATCACCCCGCGCGAGGCCGGCGGCTTCGGCCTGCACGCGCAGTGGAACGACGACGCCCACCACGCCCTGCACACCCTGCTCACCGGGGAGCGGCAGGGCTACTACGGCGACTTCGGCTCGCTGGAGTGCCTGACCGACGTGCTGACCGGCGCGTTCTTCCACGCCGGCACCTGGTCCAGCTTCCGCAACCGCAGCCACGGGCGGCCGGTGGACCGGCAGCGGACCTCGGGGCACCGTTTCGTGGCGTACCTGCAGAACCACGACCAGATCGGCAACCGGGCCACCGGCGACCGGATCTCCGCCAGCCTCTCCCCGGCGCTGCTGCGGGTCGCGCGGTGCTGCTGATGA
The DNA here is from genome assembly GCF_016803375.1 of Micromonospora sp. 4G55. Classification (NCBI taxonomy): domain Bacteria; kingdom Bacillati; phylum Actinomycetota; class Actinomycetes; order Micromonosporales; family Micromonosporaceae; genus Micromonospora; species Micromonospora sp. 4G55. The sequence continues at coordinate 7,430 of NZ_JAEVHN010000099.1, read as the reverse complement.
CCGCGCCGTTCACCCCGATGCTGTTCATGGGGGAGGAGTGGGCGGCCAGCACCCCCTGGCAGTTCTTCACCAGCCACCCCGAGCCGGAGCTGGCCACCGCCGTGGCCACCGGCCGCCGGCGCGAGTTCGCCGCGCACGGCTGGCCGCCGGGGGACGTGCCCGACCCGCAGGACCCGCAGACCTTCCTGCGCTCCCGGCTCGACTGGGCCGAGCTGGACAAGCCCGAGCATCGGGAGATGTACGAGTTCCACCGCCGGCTGATCGCGCTGCGCAAGAGCCGCCCCGACCTGTCCGACCCCCGGCTGGACCGGGTCGAGGTACGCCACGGCGACCGCTTCCTGCTGATGCGCCGGGGCGAGCATCTGGTGGTGGCGAACCTCGCCGGGAAGGCGCAGCGGATCAACCTGCCGGGGGTGGTGCGCAATGTGCTGCTGGCCACCGGGACCGGGGTCACGGTGATGCGGGACGGGATCGAGCTGCCGGCGGAGACGGCGGCGATCGTGGCGCTCTGAGGTCGGCGGCCCATGGCAAGATCTGCTGCGTGCAGATCGGGGTGCTCGGATCGTTCGAGGTTCGCACGGACGACGGCGCCCTCGCCGACGTGCCGGGCGCGCGGCTGCGCGGGCTGTTGATCGCTCTGGCGCTCGAACCTGGTCGCGTGGTCCCGAAGGCGACGCTCGTCGACTGGATCTGGGGTGAACACCCGCCCGCCGACGCGACGAATGCCCTGCACCGCCTGGTTTCCCGGCTGCGTAAGGCGGTGCCGGAAGGATCGGTCGAGGGGCAGCCGGACGGCTACCGGTTGATGGTCGGACCCGACGCCGTCGACGCCGTGCGGTTCGAACGCCTCGTCACCGCGGCCCAGGTTCGCCATGACGACGCTCCACGGCGGGTACGGCTGCTGCGCGAGGCGCTCGCCCTGTGGCGCGGTGCGGCCCTGCAGGACGTCGGTCTGCAGGGCAGTGCCGCGTTCGACGCGGCGGTCACCCGGCTCGAGGGGCTGCGCCTGAGGGCCTTGGAGGATCGGTTCGACGCGGAGGTCGACCTCGGCCACGGCGCGGAGCTGGTCACCGAACTGACCGACCTGGTGGCCGCGCATCCGGTGCGCGAACGGCTTGTCGCTGCGCTGATGCGTGCGCTCGTGGCGGCCGGTCGGGGCAGCGAGGCGCTGCTCGTGTACCAGCGCACCCGAGAAGTCCTGGCCGACACGCTGGGCGTCGACCCGTCGCCGGAGCTGTCCGCCTTGCACGTCGCGCTGCTGCGGGGCGAGCTGGGACGGCGGGAGGAAAACCGGAAGACCAACCTGCGTGCCGAGCTGACCAGCTTCGTCGGCAAGGACGCGGATGTCGCCGCGGTCCGTGAACTCCTCGCCGACCATCGGCTCACCACCCTGATCGGGCCGGGCGGCTCGGGGAAGACCAGGCTGGCCACGGAAACCGCGCGCACGCTGCTCGGCGACCTGCCGGACGGGGCCTGGCTGGTGGAGCTCGCCGCCATCGGCGCCGACGGTGACGTGGCGCAGTCGGCGCTCGCCGGGCTCGGCCTGCGGGATGCGCTGCTCGGCCAGGCGCCGAACGCGGAGGCGACGGACCGGCTCATCGCCGCGATCCGCGAGCGCGAGGCGCTGCTGATCCTGGACAACTGTGAGCACGTGATCGAGTCGGCGGCGACGTTCGCCCATCGAGTGCTCGGGGAGTGCCAGCGGCTGCGGATCCTGGCGACGAGCCGGGAACCGCTCGGCATCACCGGTGAGGCACTGTGGCTGGTCGAGCCACTGGCCCTGCCGGAGGGGGACGCCGGCCCCGGCGAGATCGAGTCCGCGCCGGCCGTCCGGTTGCTGCGGGACCGGGCAGGCGCGGTGCGCAAGGATCTCGTGGTCGACGCCCGGACGTTGTCAACGATGGTGCGCATCTGCCGGGCGCTGGACGGGATGCCGCTGGCGATCGAACTGGCCGCGGCCAGGTTGCGCACGATGTCCATCGACCAGCTCGCCCACCGGCTCGACGACCGGTTCCGCCTGCTGACCAGCGGTAGCCGTACCGCGTTGCCGCGGCACCGGACGCTGCGCGCGGTGGTCGACTGGAGCTGGGAGTTGCTCACCGACGCCGAACGGATGGTCCTGCGCAGGCTCTCGGTGTTCTCGGGCGGGGCGAGCCTGGAAGCGGCCGAGCGGGTCTGCGGCGGCGACGCGGTCGAGCAGGAGCAGGTGCTCGAGTTGCTCACGTCGCTGACCGAGAAGTCGCTGCTGGTCGCCGATCGCGGCGGCGCACCGCGCTACCGGATGCTCGGCACGATCAAGGAGTACGCCGGGCACCGGCTCGCGGAGGCGGGTGAATCGGACCTGGCGCGCCGTGCGCATCTCGCCTACTTCACCGAACTCGCCGAGACCGCGGAGCCGCATCTCCGCCGCGCCGAGCAGTTGGCATGGCTCGCCACGCTCGGTGTCGAGCACGACAACATCAGTGCTGCGATGCGTGGTGCGCTCGCGGCCGGCGAGGCCGACGCGGCGATGCGGCTCGCGGCTGGCGCGGGCTGGTACTGGTGGCTCAGCGGGCACAAGGCCGAAGGCATCGAGCTGATCATCGCGGCCACCGACACGCCTGGAGAGGTGGCCGATGAGATCCGGGCCACCGTGTATGCGCTCGTCGTGCTGTTCGTCAGCGCCGGGCGGGGCGACGAACACCATGCGGAGGAGTGGATCCACAAGGCATACCGGTTCAGCCAGCGCAGTCAGTCCCGTAATCCGCTGCTGGGACTGGTCGTCCCGCTGGAACGCATGTTGCAGGCGCCAGACGGGTTCCTGTCCGCGTGGGAACCACTGCTGGACGACGAGGACCCCTGGGTACGCGCACTGGCCCGGTTCCATCTCGGCAAGATGCGGATCATGCTCGGCCAGGGCGGGCGGGATGCGGATGCGTATCTCGAGCTGGCGCTCGCCGAGTTCCGCGCGATCGGCGAACGGTTCGGGATCTCGATCGTCCTGGCCGAGCTGGCGGACCGAATCGCCGTGCGCGGCGAGTTCGCCCGTGCCTGCGAGCACTACGAACAGGCGATCGCGGTCGTCACCGAAGTCGGTGCCATCGAGGATGTCATCCGCATGCGGTCGCGACAGGCTCAGCTGTACTGGCTGCTCGGCGACAAGGACGCCAGCACGGCTGCCATGGCCGAGGCGCAACGGTGCGCGGAACGGGTCACCTGGCCGGATGCGCTGGCCGAACTGGCCCTCGCGAAGGCGGAACTCGCCCGCTGGCGCGGCAACGCCGAGGAGGCGTACGAGCAACTCGACGTCGCGACGACCCTGCTGGGCGACGACGCGGAGCAGGCGAACATCCGCGCGGTGAAACACGACCTGCTCGGCTACCTCGCCGACGACCTCAGCGCGGCCCGTACGCACCACGCGGCGGCCTGCCAGGCGGCCGCCGAGGCGGGGCACGCACCCCTGATCGCGCAGATCCTCGTCGGGATCGCGGACCTGGCACTACGCGGCGAAGAGTACGAGCAGGCCGCGCGGCTGCTCGCGGCGAGCACCGCCGTGCGCGGACTGCCGAATCGTTCCCACCCGGATGTGTTCCGGATCGAGCAGGCCGCGCGGAGCCGCCTCGGCGACACACGGTTCGCCGAGGCGGCTCGGGACGGCACGCAGACGAGCTGGGCTCAGTTGGTCACGGCCACGCTCGCCTCCTGAACGTGGCCAGCCCCCGTCAGCCTGCTGCGCGCTGAACGGTGATGTCGCCGTGGCGCGTGCGGGCGTGGACCCTGACCTTGTCGTCGGACGGGTCAGGGTTCTCCTGGGACGGTACGGAGTTGCGCACCGACCCGCGCTTGCTGTCGGCGTCAACCCGGGCAGCGGTGCCCTCGCTGATGCCGACCTCGATGTTTCCCGAGTGGTTCGCCAGCTCCGCCTGACCGCGGGTCAACCGGCCGATCCGAATGGCGCCGTCGCCTGTCTTGGCGGTGACACTGCCGTCGGCGCGATCGATGTCAAAACCGCCGCTGCCGCTGCTGAGGTCGAGGTCCGCCGATGCGTGGCCGATCCAGACCTGCCCGCCGGCGCTGGAGAGCTTGACGGTGTCCTGGACCTCGCTGATCCGCAGTGCGAACGTGCTGCCGTCGATGGTGGCGCGCTCGGCGATGTGGCCGATCGTGACCTCACCGGCCGCGATGTTCGCCTGCAGCGCGTCGATGCGATCGAGCTGGACCCGACCGGATGCCATGTGCAGCTCGCACTCTCCCAATGCGCCGTCAGCGTGCACATCCGAGTGCGCCAGGTAGGAAACCAGGCTGGAGCCGGCGGGCAGGTCGATCGTGATGGCGACCGAACCGTTCTTGTCCCCGGAGGCGGTCGTCTTGACCGACAGCTGATCGCCGGCGAAGTCGACCTTGGTCTTGTCGGCCACCTTGACGTCCGACCGGCTCGCCTTGTCGATGGGTTCGACCAGCACCATGGTGTCGGTCCGGTCGCTCGCGGTGACCCGCACTTGGGCACCGGCGACGACAACGGTGGCGACGATGGGTCCTGGCGTGGCGAATGTAGGCATGATGCCTCTCCTCTTGTCTCATACGGGGTCTGTTGGTGGGTGGCTCAGCCGCCCCAGCCGGTGACGCATCGGTCCGCACGCCCACGCGCGCGCTCGTCGGCGGCGAGCGCGCGCCGGGTCAGTTCGTCGCTGGCGGCTTCGGGGTCAGCCTTCCGAGGGCCATCGCCCGGAAGGTCACGCGCGCTTCTTGAAGGTGGAACGCGCCCACAGGTAGCCGACGAGAGCGATGCCGACGCACCAGGCGGTGGCGGTGATCGCGTCGCTGGAGGATGGTGCGCCGTCGAGCAACCCGCGCATGGTTTCGATGATCGGCGTGAAGGGCTGGTACTCCGCGAACTGCCGGAGGCCCGGCCCCATCTTCTCCGCCGGTACGATCGCGCTGCTGAAGAACGGCAGCATGACCAGCGGCACGGAGGCCAGACCCGCCGTCTCCGGAGACTTCGCCGCCAGTCCCAGGGCGACCGTGAGCCAGCCGGCCGCGAAGCCGAGCAGCACGACGATGCCGACCACGCCGAGCCAGTCCAGGGAACTCGCCGACGGGCTGAAGCCCAGCAGGAAGGCCACCCCGATGAGCGCCCCGATGGCGACCAGATTGGTCAGCACACTGGCGATGACGTGACCGGCCAACACCGCACCTCGGGAGACGTCCATGACCTTGAACCGGTTGATGATGCCCTTCGTCATGTCGGAGTTCACCGACGTCGCGGTGGCCCCCAGCCCGTAACAGACGGCCAGCAGCATCAGTCCCGGCGTCGCGTAGTCGATGTAGTCGACACCGACGTTGAAGGCGTCTCCGAACATGTACACGAACATCAACATGATCACGATCGGCATCAGGACCGCGTTGAACACCGAGGTCGGATTCCGGGCGATGTGCTTGAAGTTGCGACGCAACATGACCATCGAATGGGACTTGGTGCTCATTTCGCGACCACCTCCGTGGTGTGGGTGTGGGTGTGGCCCGTCAGGGCGAGGAAGACGTCATCGAGGTCCGGGGTGTGGACGGAGAGCTCTTCGGCGCTGATCGAGTACTCGTCGAGCCTGTCCAGCAGGGCCCGCAGCGATCTCGTCCCACCGTCGCTGGGAACCCGCAGGGCCAGTGCCTCGTCGTCCCGCGTGGCGTCGGTGAGGACCCGCGCGGCCGCGTCGAGTTCGACGACGTCGGTGAACCGAAGCCGGACATGACTGCCGGGGACCTGGCGCTTGAGGTCGTCGGGAGTGCCCTGGGCAACCAGGCGGCCCTGGTGGAGTACCGCGATCCGGTCGGCGAGCTGGTCCGCTTCCTCGAGGTACTGGGTGGTGAGGAAAATGGTCACCCCATCGGCCACCAACTCGCGGACGAGCTCCCACATCGTGCGGCGGCTGCGCGGATCCAGTCCCGTCGTCGGCTCGTCCAGGAAGATGATTCGTGGCTTGCCGACCAGCGTCATCGCCAGATCCAGCTTCCGGCGCATACCCCCGGAATAGGTCGACACCGGCTTCTGCCCCGACTCCACCAGATCGAACCGCTCCAGCAACTCCGTGACAACCCGCCTGCCCTCGCCGGCGCCCATCGGCTTCAGATCCGCCATCAGCTGCAGGTTCTCCTGCCCCGTCAGCAGCTCATCCACCGCCGCGAACTGCCCGGTGACCCCGATTGCCGCACGTACCGCCTTGGTCTCGGTCGCGACGTCATGCCCGGCAACCCGGGCCGTGCCACCGTCGGCCTTCATCAACGTGGTCAGCACGTTCACCGTCGTCGTCTTGCCCGCCCCGTTCGGACCGAGCAGGGAGAAGACCGTGCCCGCACGAACATCCAGATCGATGCCGTCGAGCACGGTCTTGTCCCCGAAAGCCTTCCGTAGCCCGGAAACCTCAATCGCTGAACTTCTCATGCCACCACGATCGGCGGACGACCTGTCACCGGCCTGACACGCCCCTGACACGACCACTGACACGGTGTTCGTCCTCGTCACGCCAGGCCATACGCTGCGCAGGTTGCCGACGACAGTCGGCGGCGGCCGGTCACTGGGCTAGCGCCATGTCCCTCAGCACTCAACTGCCGCCGTCCGGGCGTTTAGTACGGAAAACGACTGACGGGTCGCGGGCCGTGGCCCGGTCAGGGGATCGCGGTTAGATGACGTGGCTTCCATATATTGGTGCCATGACGTCGGTAGGCCGCCAGCGGGTGAGGGATGCGGACGGTCGAGCGCACAGTCCTGTGGAGCAGCGACTGATTGAGTCCGTCGCCTGCGGCGAGGTGCTCGATCTGGCCGGTGACGGGCCGGTCGACGAGGCAGCGATGCGGTCCTGGGGCGAGGAGCGGACGATCTCGGCTTCGGTCATCCGTGAGCTCGTCCGCGGCCGTCTGGTCAGCGAACCCGACCCACACGGCCTGCGGCTACGCGGAGCCCGGATCGCCGGTCAGATCGATTTGGAGAACATCACCAGTGACCTGGCGCTGGAGCTGCGCGACTGTTTACTGCCCAGCGGCTTGAATCTCCGCAAGGCCCAACTGTTGGCGGTTGCCTTGACCGGGTGCCGCATCGAGCAAGCGGCAGATTCGGACGACGCGCCAGTCGACGCCACACGCTTTGCCGCGCGGGTGCTCTCGCTCGAAAGGAGCACCGCCACCAGCGCCAGCGAGCAAGGCACGATCCGGCTGCTCGCTGCCCACATCGGCACACTGGACTGCAGCGGAGCGCGGCTCGAGAACACCACCGGACCCGCCCTCGACGCCGACGGCCTCCAGGTCGACCAAAGCGTGTTCCTGCGCCGCGGGTTCACCGCCACCAGCGCCAGCGAGCGAGGCACCGTCCGGCTACTCGGTGCCCACCTCGGCGGCCAACTGAACTGCAGCGGAGCGCGGCTGCAGAACACCACCGGACCCGCCCTGAACGCCGACCACCTCCG